>NZ_JBEXUE010000721.1:0-3598 GCF_040614275.1 Streptosporangium sp. NPDC006013 | reverse complement strand
CGACAGGATCGTCCGGAGCCTGCTCGATGATCACGTGAGCATTGGTGCCACTCACCCCGAACGCCGACACCCCCGCCCGACGCGGCCCACCCGTCCGCGGCCAGGCCCGCGCCTCGGTGAGCAACTCGACCGCCCCGGCCGACCAGTCCACATGCGGCGACGGCTCATCCACATGCAGCGTCCTGGGCAACACCCCATGACGGATCGACTGGACGAGTTTGATCACGCCGCCGACGCCCGCCGCCGCCTGCGCGTGACCGATGTTCGACTTGAGCGAGCCCAGCCAGAGCGGCCGGCCGGCGGGTCGCCCCTGACCGTACGTCGCGATGATCGCCTGTGCCTCGATCGGGTCGCCCAGCCTGGTGCCGGTGCCGTGCGCCTCGACCAGGTCCACGTCCGCCGGGGAGAGCCGTGCTCCGGCGAGTGCCTGCCGGATCACCCGCTGCTGCGCCGGGCCGTTCGGGGCCGTCAGCCCGTTCGAGGCGCCGTCCTGGTTCACCGCCGAACCCCGGACCACCGCCAGCACCTCGTGGCCGAGCCGGTGCGCGTCCGACAGGCGCTCCACCAGCAGGAACCCGACGCCTTCGGCCCATCCGGTGCCGTCGGCCGCCCCGGCGAACGCCTTGCAACGGCCGTCCACCGACAGGCCGCGCTGGCGCGAGAACTCCACGAACCCCTGCGGCGACGCCATCACCGAGACGCCCCCGGCCAGCGCCAGATCGGACTCGCCCGAGCGCAGCGACTGCACCGCCAGGTGCAGGGCGACCAGCGAGGACGAGCACGCCGTGTCGACCGTGACCGCGGGCCCCTCGAACCCGAACGTGTACGCGATCCGGCCCGACGCCACACTGCGCAGCGTGCCGATGCCCAGGTGGCCTTCCAGTTCCTCGGGCGTTCTGGAACCGGCGGCGTAGTCACCGCCCGCGAGCCCCGCGAACACCGCCGTACGGCTGCCTCGGAGCGGAGCCGGATCGATGCCGGCCTGCTCGAACACCTCCCAGGCGCTCTCCAGGAGCAGCCGCTGCTGCGGGTCGATCGCCAGCGCCTCGCGCGGCGAGATCCCGAAGAACTCCGCGTCGAAGCCCGCGACGTCACTCAGAAAGCCGCCGTATCGGGTGTACGACGTGCCGGGATGGTCGGGATCGGGGTCGAACAGGCCGTCCAGGTCCCAGCCCCGGTCCGCGGGGAACCGCGACACCGCGTCCCGGCCCGCGGCGACCAGATCCCACAGGTCCTCCGGCGAGTTCACGTCGCCGGGGAACCGGCAGGACATTCCCACGATCGCGATCGGCTCCCTGCCCGCGGACTCGATTTCGTGCAGCCGCCCTCGCAGACTGTGGACATCGGCGATCGCGCGTTTCAGGTATTCGCGAAGCTTCTCGTCGGCCATGGTGGATGCGCTCCTCAGCGTCAAAGGGAGTCGATGTCGTGGTCGAGGAGCCGGAACAGCTCCTCGTCGGTCGCGGAGTCCAGGTCGATGCCCGCGCCCACCGGTGGCGCGACCGTCCCCCACCGGTCGAGCAGGACCCGCATCCGGGTCAGGAGCTCCGCGTACTCGGGATCGTTCTCGGCACCGGAGGAGAACACCGCCTCCAGGTAGTCGAGTGAGGCCGAGGCGGAGGGGAACCGGACGGCTTCCCCGGACGACGACAGTTCGTTCCTGAGATAGCCGACGATCGCGGCGGGCGTGGGGTAGTCGAAGACCAGCGTGGCCGGCAACCGCAGGCCGGTGGCCGCGCCGAGCCGGTTGCGCAGGTCGACGGCGGTCAATGAGTCCAGGCCAAGCTCCCGGAAGGCCCGTCCGAGGTCGATGGCGCTCGCGCCGTCGTGCCCCAGGACGACTGCCGACTCGGCGCGGACCAGCTCGACCAGCGCCTCGTCCAGCTCGGCTCCGGCCAGCGTGGCGATCGACCTGGTCACGGGTTCCGCCACGGTCGGCACCTCAAGCGGCCTGCCTCCGGCGGGCGCGGCGTCGAGCCAGAAGCGGCGGTGGCGGAAGGAGTAGGTCGGCAGCGGTACCCGGCGGGCGCCGGGGTACACCGCCCGCCAGTCCACCGGGACACCTCGGACGTACACCTCCGCCAGAGACGTGCGGAACCGGTCGAGGCCGCCGTGGTCGCGGCGCAGCGATCCCGCCACGACCGCGCCCGGCCCGGCAGTGCCTTCGAGGGTCTCCTGGATGCCGGAGGTCAGCACCGGATGTGGGCTGACCTCGATGAACACGTCGTATCCCTGCTCGGCCAGCGCACGGGTGGCCTCCTCGAACCGGACCCGCTCACGGAGGTTCGCGTACCAGTAGTCCGCGTCCATCGGCTCCGTGCCGATCCAGTCGGCGGTGACCGTGGACAGGATCGGCACGTCACCGGGACGCGGCCGGATCGGCGCGAGGGCCTCGCCCACCTCCGCGCGGACCCGCTCGACATGCGCGGAGTGGGAGGCGTAGTCCACCGGGATGAGCCGGGCCCGTACGTCCTGCTCCCGGTAGTCGTCGACGAGCCCGGCCACCGCGTCCGGATCGCCGGAGATCACCACCGACGAGGGACCGTTGACGGCGGCCACCGAGACGCGACCCGCCAGCCCGGCGATCCTGGCCTCCACCTCACCCGGTGGCAGCGCCACCGACGCCATGGCTCCGCTCCCGGCCAGGGCCAGGATGGCACGGCTGCGGAGCGCGACGACCCGTGCGGCATCCTCCAGCGACAGGGTTCCGGCCACGCACGCCGCGGCGATCTCGCCCTGGCTGTGCCCGACGACGACGGCGGGGCGGACACCGTAGGACTCCCAGAGGGCGGCCAGCGACACCATCACCGCCCACAGCAACGGCTGGACCACGTCCACCCGGTCCGGATCGGGTGCGCCCGGCACACCACGCAGGACGTCTGCGGGCGACCAGTCCACGTACGGGGAGAGCGCCTGGCCACAGGCCGCCAGCCGGTGGGCGAACACTGGAGCGGAGTCGAGCAGCTCGACCGCCATCCCCGCCCACTGGGACCCCTGCCCGGGGAAGACGAACACCACCCTGCCCTCGCCCTCGACATCCGCGACACCGCGTACCACCCGGGGCGAGGAGGTCCCGGCGGCCAGCGCGCGCAGGCCGGACACGAACCCGTCGGTGTCCTCGGCGAGGACGACGGCGCGATGCTCGAAGGCCGATCGCGTGGTGGCCAGGGAGAGTCCGAGGTCCCGGGGGTCGATTTCGGCCGCGTCATCGGAAGCCTCGACGAAGTCGGCCAGGCGGGCGGCCTGGCCGTACAGGGCCTCTGGGGTCCTGCCCGACACCGTCCAGGGGAGCGGTCCGCCGCGCGGCTCCGCCCGGGTGGGCGTCGCCTCGACCGGCGGAGCCTGTTCGATGATCACGTGGACGAGCCGTCGCCGCACGTGGACTGGTCGGCCGGAGCCGTGGAACTGCTCACCGAGGCGCGGTCCTGGCCGGAGACGGGCGCGCCGCGCCGGGCGGGGGTGTCGGCGTTCGGGGTCAGTGGCACCAACGCCCACGTGATCATCGAACAACCGCTCGATCACAGCAAGCCGGACGGTGAGAAGATCGAGCTCAGCGTGATCCGGCTCCCGGCCTCGGGGGAGCGGATCGGTTCGATCC
>NZ_JBEXUE010000720.1:0-3598 GCF_040614275.1 Streptosporangium sp. NPDC006013 | reverse complement strand
CGAGGGTGCCGTCGAGGTGTTCTACCGGGCGACCGACAACGCGGGCAACGTCTCGCAGGTCGGCAAGGTCACGGTGCCCCGAAATACGGCGAAGTCCCCCGGGGAGCTACTTCTCCTCGGGCTTGCTCCGGCGATTCTGGCCCTGCTCGTCCGCCTCGTCCCGATCGTCGTGGATATCGGGGGCATCGCGGAGAATGTCGCCGAAGTCAGGTTCGATGAAGGCCGGCTCGACAGCCAGGTCGGCCTTTCCCTCCTTCTCCTGGATCTTCCGCTCGATACCCGCCGTTCCGTTCGCGTCAGGAGCGCCGTTGTCCAGGGCATCACCGATCACGGGCTTTCCCGTACCGAACGCCTCCTCGTAGAGATCGTCTTCGTCCTCGATGTCCGCGTCCAGAGTCGCCGCGTCGTCGATGTCGACCTCGTCGATGACGTCGTCGGCGTCGATCTCGTCATCGGCGTCGTCATCGGCGTCGTCCAGGAAGCGGTCGCCGTCGACGGCTTCCTCGTCCTCGAACTCGTCGTCCTCTTCGAGATCCTCGATGACGGCCCCGGTCAGCTCCGCGTAACGCTCGGCCGCATCGGTCTCGCCGTCCTCGTCGAAAGCCATCGCCCGGCCGAACCACTCGGTGGCGGGCCCCTCGTGACCCGCCTCGAACAACGCGTCGGCGTAGGCGAAGGCGAGACGGGCCGACCAGGGCTGAGGACGCGTGTCGCGCAACTCGGGAAGGCGCTGGAGGGTGATGACCGCGGCATCGTTCTGGCCGAGATCACGCCGGGCGCCGGATTCCACGATGGCGAGCTCGATCTTGCCGACGCGGTCGAGCCGCTCGGCCTCCTTGGAGCGGACCAGGTCGAGGGCGCGCTCGGGGCGGCCGAGGCCACGCTCGCAGTCCGCCATGATCGGCAGGAATGAGTCAGAACCTGTCATCCGGCGGGCCGCACGCAGGTCACTGAGTGCTTCGGAGAAGTGGCCGGCATGGTAGGCCGCGATGCCGACCGCCTCGCGGATCACTCCGATCCTGGCCGCGAAGCGGCGGGCGACCTTGGTGTGCTCGTACGCCCGCTCCGCGTCGCCCTCGCCCAGAGCCCTCTCGGCTGCCACGAGGTGGCGAGAGATCAGCTCCGCGAGGTCGAGCGGGAGGGAACGGAGCTCCTCGCGAATCTCCTTGTCGAGCTCCTCCGCGGTGATGTCCGGGGCAAGCTCGGGCAATTCCTCACGCTGGCGGCTGGGAGCCTCGTCACGGCCACCGGGCCGGTCATCCCGGCCATAACGGGTGCGTGACCCCTCACCATCGCGGTCTCCCCGGTAGCCGCCGGCGGGACGGTCGTCGCGGTTGAACGGCCTGCGCTCACCACGGTCATCGCGGTTGAAGGGCCTGCGCTCGCCACTGTCGGGACGCGAACCGTAACGGCTACGGGCCTGGTCACGATCACCGTACGAACGACGCTCCCCACCTGGGCGATCATCACGGTTGAACGACGGACGCTCCCCACCCGGACGCTCATCGCGGTTGAACGGCCTGCGCTCACCACGATCATCACGGTTGAAGGGCCTGCGCTCGCCACTGTCGGGACGCGAACCGTAACGGCTACGGGCCTGGTCACGATCACCGTACGAACGACGCTCCCCGCCCGGACGCTCATCACGGTTGAACGACGGACGCTCCCCGCCCGGACGCTCATCGCGGTTGAACGGCCTGCGCTCACCACGATCATCACGGTTGAAGGACGGACGATCTCCCCGGTAACCACCACCCGGACGATCATCTCGGTCGAACGGCCTGCGCTCACCACGATCGGGACGCGGACCATACTGACCACGCGACTGATCGCGGTCACCGTACGAACGACGCTCCCCACCCGGACGGTCGTCACGGTTGAACGGCCTGCGCTCACCACGATCATCACGGTTGAACGACGGACGCTCCCCACCCGGACGCTCGTCGCGGTTGAACGGCCTGCGCTCACCACGATCATCGCGGTTGAAGGGCCTGCGCTCGCCACTGTCGGGACGCGAACCGTAACGGCTACGGGCCTGGTCACGGTCACCGTACGAACGACGCTCCCCGCCCGGACGGTCATCGCGGTTGAACGGCCTGCGCTCACCACGGTCGTCACGGTTGAACGACGGACGCTCCCCGCCCGGACGCTCATCGCGGTTGAACGGCCTGCGCTCACCACGATCATCACGGTTGAAGGACGGACGATCTCCCCGGTAACCACCACCCGGACGATCATCTCGGTCGAACGGCCTGCGCTCACCACGATCGGGACGCGGACCATACTGACCACGCGACTGATCGCGGTCACCGTACGAACGACGCTCCCCGCCCGGACGGTCATCGCGGTTGAACGGCCTGCGCTCACCACGATCATCACGGTTGAACGACGGACGCTCCCCACCCGGACGGTCATCGCGGTTGAACGGCCTACGCTCACCACGATCATCACGGTTGAAGGACGGCCTGTCGCCGCGGTCACGGGCCCCGTAGGAACCGCCTCGGGACTGGTCGCGATCACCATAGGAGCGCTGGTTGTCACCACGCGGCCCCGAAGACCTCTGCCCACCGCCCGGCCGGTCGTCTCGGTTGAAAGGAGGACGACCGGAACCACGGTCGTCACGGTTGTAGGACGGCCTGTCGCCGCGGTCACGAGAGCCGGAAGAACCGCCCGGGCGCCCCTCTCGGCGCTCACCATATCGGGGGCCGTCTCCCGGACGTCCCCTGTAGCCACCTGCGCGATCGCCGCGGTGACCTCCCTGACCGCCAGATCCGCGGTTCTCGCCCTCTTCGCGTCGACCCGCGCCTTCAGGCCGGTTGTCACTGTTCACTTCTGGTCCATTCGTTGGCTCACTCTGCGAGCGCATCCCATCTCCTCGATCGGATGGGACGGTTCGCTGTGCGGGCGGTCTCCGGCCGCGGGGTGCGCCCCGTTCGCTATCGCTGCCCCGCCCTATCGTGGTCTGGCGCGACGAAGGCCACCCGCTGGTGGGGTGGCCCGGCCTCTCCAGCCTAGCAAGCCATTGAAACTCCATACGCCCTTCTCCGGTACCCGTAAATGATCACGAACGTCGTGGCGCAGTCCATTGCCGGATTTCAGAGCGCTGCGGAGTGTCCGGTCCCCGCCTGCCATCGCAGGTCCGGCAGAGCAGAGGGTCGCTCAGCGGAGGCTCGCCCCGATGGCGAAAGAAGTCCAGCGGCCCGCGGAGGCCTTGACCGGAACACGAGCGGCTGGCTTTCCGTCAAACTCCTGCTCCTGGGATGATTTCCGCATCTCCCAGAAGCACCTTTCGGAACTCTCCTTGGAAAGCATGAGAAACACCGGCCGGCGGTTCGGATTCCAGTGCGTGGAAACACCAAGAACGCCCACCGACCGGCGGGGTCCAGGTACAGCCCCTTGTTCGGAGATTCCCCGGAAACCACTACGAACCGGTAAGAGCCGAGGCCGACCCCCTTACCCGGAAGCCCGCCGAAAACCCCAGAAAAACCCCGCAAGCCCCTTTCCGGAACCCTTCCCGGAAAGCACGAAGGCCCCCACCAAAAGGTGAGGGCCCTCAATGAAAGATTGTCCGGCGGCGACCTACTCTCCCACACCGTCC
>NZ_JBEXUE010000719.1:0-3601 GCF_040614275.1 Streptosporangium sp. NPDC006013 | reverse complement strand
TGTTGAACGACTCACGATAGTTCCGGGTGATGAAATGGCCATATGTCTTCGCCACCCCATAGGGGCTGCGCGGGTGCACGACCTCTGGCGGTCACCCCCGGGAGTGGAACTCACTCCATCCCGGCCGAGTCGGCGTTCGCAGCCACGGCAACGAGCAGTCCGGCCAGGCCGGGCGTCACCGTGCTCGTGGCCAGGATGGAGTTCCGTATCGGGGTTGACCGCCGAGGGGGCGTCGGCCCCTCAGTCGAGGAAGTCCCAGAGCCAGTCGTTCTTGGCGCCGTCGGAGTACAGGGACTCCGGCCAGTCCGCCGGACGGTGATCGCCGTAGGCCCGGACGCTGTTCCTGTCCCCCAGGCCCTCGGCATACTCGGTAACCGGCAGGTAGTACATGTAGGACATGAGGCGGGCCGCGAACCGCCAGGCACCGTCGACTCGGCGGTAGACGTCCTTGTAGCGCAGAGCCACGAGCATGGTGACCCCGTTCCGAGCCACCTCGGCGTGTGACGCGAGCAGACCGTAGGCGACGTCCGGGTCGGACTCATCAAATCGGATCACATGGCCGTGAGTGAAGTGATTTGTCGGGCCTAGGACAGCAAACCGCCCCAGATAGGTGGTGACGATCTCCTCCATGCCGGTGGCGGCGAACACTCCGTCCTGGGAACGGAGTGTGGCGTCCTCGCAGAAGATCCTGCGGATCATCGCCTCGTCGCGCTCGTCCATCGCGTAGCCGTACAGAACGCCGAGTTCCTGGATGGCGTTCCGGTCCTCGAGCTTCGCAAGACGCGCTGCCAGAGATCGTTCGTCAGACATTGAGGCCCTTCCCTCTCCACTCACCGGCATCGGCCGGCTTAAATATTAATAATTACAATCATCATGCTGACCAGATGGCACGGCGCGATGCCGGGCGCAGGAGCGCCGGGATGAACAGTCGGCAGGTCTCAGCCAACCCGGCCGCCTCACTGCCGTGCGTTCAGCGACCCGTCCAGCGAGGAGCGCGCTTCTCCACGAAGGCCAAGGCCCCCTCCTTGGCGTCGGCGGACTCGCGGATCGGGTTGACGTACTCCTCCTGGCGGTCGAACTTCTCGTCGAGCGGCCAGTCCGTGGAATTCACCAGGACCCGTTTGGAGGCCGCGAGCGCCAGCGGCGCGTTCGCGGCGATCTCCTCGGCAAGCTCGAGCGCGGCCCGCAGCGCGCCGCCCGGCTCCGCCAGACGGTTGACCAGATGAACCTCAGCGGCATCGGGAGCCGGCCACATACGCCCGGTGAGGACAAGCTCCATGGCCAGATGGTAGGGAACGCGGTGCTGAAGGCGGAGAAGTCCGCCGGCCGCGGCGGTGAGCCCGCGTTTGACCTCGGGAAGCCCGAACTTGGCCTCGCTGGAGGCGACGACGAGGTCGCAGGAGAGCACGATCTCGAAGCCGCCCGCCAGCGCGTAGCCCTCGACCGCCGCGATCAGCGGCTTGTTCGGGGGGCGCCGCACCAGCCCGGCGAAACCGCGGCCCTCGACGACCGGCCGCTCCCCACGGGCGAAACCCTTCAGGTCCATGCCCGCGCAGAACGTTCCTCCAGCCCCGGTGATGACCGCGACGCTGAGGTCGGGACGCTCGTCGAGCATCTCAAGGGCGTCGGCGATCTGGTGGGCCATCGCCATCGACATGGCGTTCCTGACCTCGGGGCGGTTCATGGTGAGCACCAGGACCCGGCCGCGTTCCTCGACGAGGAGCTCGGGGGACTCGGTGCTCGCGGCTGTCTCACTCATGCTTCCTCTTCCTCGCCCTTCTCCTTGACCCGGTCCGCGCCACGAGAGCCGATGACCCCGCTGAGGCCGGCGGTCGCGCGCCGGTGGGCGGGCTCGCGCCCCCGGGGTCCGCTGCCGTCGACGACGGCGTTGGTGTCCGTCATGGGTCCCCCGGTCAGCGGGGAGCCATGCGCATGGCGCCGTCGAGGCGGATGGTCTCGCCGTTGAGCATCTTGTTCTCGATGATCTGCAGCGCCAGCGAGGCGTACTCGTCGGGGAGGCCCAGGCGGCTGGGATGCGGGACCGACTTGCCGAGGGAATCACGCACCCCTTCGGGGAGCCGGGCCAGGATCGGGGTGTCGAAGAGCCCCGGAGCGATCGTGGTCACCCGGATCAGCTTCGAGGCCAGGTCGCGCGCGGCCACCAGCGTCATGCCGACCACCCCGGCCTTGGCGGAGGCGTAGGGGATCTGGCCGATCTGGCCCTCGTACGCCGCGACCGACGCCGTGAGCACACAGACACCCCGCTCCTCGTCGACCGGGACGTTCTTCGCCATCCGGGTCGCGGCGAGCCGCAGCACGTTGAACGTGCCGATCAGGTTGATCCGGACGACGTTCTCGTATGTCTCCAGTGACCCGGGGTTGCCGTCCCGGTCGACCAGACGGACCGCGCCGCCACGCCCTGCGCAGTGGACGACCGCCCGCAGCGGAGCCACGGCTTCGGCGAGATCGAGTGCGGCGTTCACCCCGTCGGGGTCGGTCACGTCAGCGGGCGCGAAGCGGCCGTTGAGGTCCTCCGCCACTGTCTTCCCCCGCGACTCCGGCAGGTCGAGGATGACCACGTGGGCACCCCGTTGGGCGAGCCGGGCGGCCGTGGCGGCTCCCAGGCCGGAGGCGCCACCGGTGACGACGACCGAGGCTCCGTTGACATCCACGATGAATCTCCTGTTCGGAAATGGTGATGGGGTAATGGCTACAGGCGCTCGATGATCGTGGCGTTGGCCATACCACCTGCCTCGCACATGAGCTGAAGACCGTAGCGCTGCCCGTTGTCCTCAAGCGCGTGCAGCATCGACGTCATGATCCGGGCTCCGGAGGCGCCGAGCGGATGACCGAGCGCGATCGCTCCGCCCCTGGGGTTGACCTTGGCCGGATCGACGTCGAACTCAGCGAGCCAGGCGAGCGGAACCGGTGCGAAGGCCTCGTTGATCTCGATGTGGTCGATCTCGTCGAGCGTGAGTCCGGAGCGCTCGAGGATCCGGTGCGTCGCCGGGATCGGAGCGGTCAGCATCAGCAGGGGGTCGTCACCGCACACGGCCATGGAATGGACGCGCGCACGCGGGGTGAAGCCGAGTTCATCACACTTCTCGCGACTCATCACCAGCAGTGCGCCGGCGCCGTCGGTGATCTGTGAGGAGTTGCCGGCCGTGATGCTCCAGCCGATCTCCGGGAAGCGCCGGGACAGGTCGTCGCGTTCGAAGACCGCCTTCAGGGTCGAGAGCTTCTCAACGGTGCTGCCGGGGCGGATCGTCTCGTCTCGGTCCACGACGCCGTTCGGGGTCTGAATGGCGAGGATCTCGCGATCGAACCACCCGGCGTCCTGTGCCGCGCCGGCGAGCCGGTGTGACCGTACGGAGTACTCGTCGAGGGCGGCACGGTCGAGCTTCCATTTCGCCGCGACGAGTTCCGCCGCCACGCCCTGGGAGACGAGTCCGGGCGCGAAGCGCTCCGCGACCTGCGTGCCGTACGGGTCGGCGTCCATGTGCGCGGAACCCATGACGACGCGGCTCATGGACTCGACGCCGCCGACCCGGTCGAACACCATGATGCTGTCGTTCTCGTCCATCCGGCTGGACAGCGGGTA
>NZ_JBEXUE010000718.1:0-3650 GCF_040614275.1 Streptosporangium sp. NPDC006013 | reverse complement strand
GTCCTCCTCGCCCTTGAAGGCGGTGACCGCGCCGATCAGGTAGCCCTGTCCCCGGTCCAGGTTGCCGTTGTTGAACGACCGGGGCGAGGATCTTCTCCCTGACCCTGCCGAGCTCCTCGGCGGACGCCTTGTGCCGGCCGACGATCACCACGCCGTCGCCGTCCAGCACGCCGAGGTCTCCGGTACGCAGGAAGTTCTCCTGGCGTCCCGGCAGCCGGGCGTGGAAGGTCTCGGCGGTGGCGTCGGGGCGCTGCCAGTAGCCGGCCGCCACCGAGGGTCCCGACACCCACACCTCGCCCACCTCGCCGGGCTCCCGCGCCAGCCCGGTGTCGGGGTCGGCGATCGCCACGACCGTGTCGTCCAGCGGGGTGCCGCAGCGCACGTAGTGACGCTCCCCCACCCGGACGCCGGGGTCGGCGACCGACAGCGGCCCGGTGGAGACGACCAGGGTGGCCTCGGCCATGCCGTACCCGACGTGCAGGCTCGCGGCGTCGAATCCGGCGGGGGCGAACCGCTCGGCGAAGCGGCGCAGGGTGTCCCGCCTGAGCGGCTCGGCGCCGTTGATCGCCACCCGCCAGCCGCTCAGGTCCAGGGTGGCGATCTCGGCGTCGGTGACCTTGCGGGCGCACAGTTCGTAGGCGAAGTTGGGCGCGTAGCAGAGCTGCCCGCCGTGCTCGGAGATGGCCCGCAGCCAGGCGAACGGCCGGGCGGCGAACGTCTGCGGCGACATCTTCACCACGTGCGCGCCCCACAGCAGCGGCGACAGCAGCGATCCGATGATCCCCATGTCGTGGTAGAGCGGCAGCCAGGAGACCGTGGTCGTCTCGTGGGTGGCCCCGACGGCGGCGGCCACCGCGCGGGCGTTGTGCGTCAGGCCGCCGTGGGTGACCATGACGCCCTTGGGGTCGCCGGTCGATCCCGAGGTGTACTGCAGGAACGCCAGGTCGCCGGGGGCGGGCAGCCTCCAGTGGTCGGCGGCGTCGCCGAGGAACAGGTCGGCGAAGTGCAGCCAGCCGCGGAAGCCGGGCAGGGCCGCCAGTGCGTCCGCGTCGGGGAGCGGCTCGGGGGCGATCGCGTAGGCGGCGCCGGAGTCGCGGGCGATGGAGGCGATCTTCGACCAGGCGGATCTGAAGTGCGCGAGGGAGGGCAGGTAGACGGGCACGGGCAGGGCCCCGGCCAGCATGCAGCCGTAGAAGACGGGCGCGTACTCGGCGGAGGAGGGGCAGACCAGGAGCACGCGCTCGCCGCACGCGCCGGCCTCGGTGAGGCGGGTGGCGACCTGGCGGGCACGCAGGGCCAGCTCGGCGAAGGTCCACCGGGTGCGCTCGTCCCTGCCCAGGAAGGTCAGCGCCGGGCGCTCACCGTGCTCGTCGGCGGTGCTCAGCAGCGACGCCAGCACCGAATCATGAAATGTCATGCCATACCTCCGATGTGGTCGTTGAGAAGCTCGTCCAGCAGGGCGTCCACCTGGGCGTCGGACAGGGCGTCCAGCCGCGCCGCCATCGGGTCACGGGTATCGGTCTCGCCGGCCGGCCGCTCGTCCAGATGGGCGCTCACCCGCCCGGCCAGCTCGGTGACGGTGGGGCCGTCGAGGAAGGCCGGGGCCGGCAGGCGCACCCCGAGCCGGGCCTCCAGGAGGTTGCGCAGCTCGACGGCCATCAGCGAGTCCAGTCCCAGCCGGGTCAGCGACGCCTTCGGGTCGATCGCGGCCGGTGAGGTGCGCAGCACCCCCGCCACCCACTCGACGAGCGCCCGCTCCAGCTCCTGGGGGGTCGTGATGCTCAGCCGGTTGGCCCCGGCGTGGCCGGCCGCCAGCCCGGCGAAGATCGACCAGTGCTCGTGTCCGGGGTTGTTCGCGAACCAGGCGGGCGCGTCCAGCGGGACGACCGCCACCTGGGCCGGCAGCTCGGCGAGCAGCTCGGCGAGGATCCGCAGGCCCGACGCGGTGTCGATGGAGCCCATGCCCCGGTCGGCCAGCCTGCCCGCCCGGTCCGGCCGGGCGGCGAGCCCGATCTGTGACCAAACGCCCCAGTCGACGCTGGTGGCGGGCAGGCCCCGGTTCCTCCTCCAGTGCGCGAAACCGTCCAGGAAGGCGTTGGCAGCCGCGTAACCGGCCTGGCCGCCGGAGCCGAGCAGCCCGGCCGCCGAGGAGAACAGCACGAACAGCTCCACCGGGTCGCCGCAGGTCAGCCGGTGCAGGTTGCGGGTGCCGGCCACCTTGGGGCGCAGCACCTCGGCTACCTCGTCGAGGTCGACGGCGGCGATCGTGCGGTCGCGCAGCACCCCGGCGGCGTGCAGGACACCGCGGATGGGTGGCGCCTGGGCGCGGAGCCCGTCGAGCGCCCGCTCCAGCGCGCCCGCGTCGGCGACGTCGGCGGCCAGCACCACGACCCGCACGCCCTCCTCGCGGAGCGCGGCGATCCGCTCCCGCGCGGCCTGCCCGGGCTCGCTCCTGCCCAGCAGGGCGAGATGCCTGGCTCCCTGCCGTACGAGCCCCTCGGCCGCGGCCAGGCCGAGACCGCCCAGACCGCCGGTGACCAGGTAGGTGCCGTCGGCACGCAGCCGGGGCCGGTCGAAGGTGAGCACCACCTTGCCGATGTGCCTGGCCGAGGCCATGTGCCGGAACGCCGCCTCGGCCTCCACCGCCGGGAAGGTCGTCACCGGCAGCGGGCCGAGATCGCCCGCCGCGACCGCGTCCACCACCTCGCGCAGCATCGCGCCGACCAGTGCCGGGCGCCGTCCGGCCAGCGAGAACGCCTCCACCGCGTGAAAGGACAGGCTCTTGGCGAAGGGGGCGAGTGGCAGCGGCCGGTTCTCCGCGATGTCGCGCTTGCCGAGTTCGACGAACCGGCCGAAGGGCGCCAGGATCCGCAGCCCCTCGTCGACGGCCTGTCCGGCCAGGCAGTTGACCACCATGTCGACCCCGGCGCCGCCGGTGACCTCCAGGACCTGGTCGGCGAAGTCCAGCGAGCGCGAGTCGAAGACGTGCCGGACGCCCTGTTCCCTGAGCCAGGCCCGCTTGCCGGGCGAGCCCGCGGTGGCGAGGACCTCCGCGCCCGCCCGCCGGGCCAGCCGCACCGCCGCCTGGCCGACGCCCCCGGCCGCGGCGTGGATCAGCACCCGCTCCCCCGCCTCCAGCCGGGCCAGCCGCTCCATGCCGTAGACCACGGTGACGTACGCCGCGGGGAGCGTCGCCGCCGCGGTGAAGTCCAGATCGCCGGGGATGGGCACGGCCAGCCGGGCGTCCACGGTGACGTGCGAGGCCATCGCGCCGATCTCGGCGACCAGGGCCACCACCCGGCTGCCGACGGCCAGATCTGTGACGCCGTCGCCGACGGCGGTCACCTCGCCCGCGCACTCCAGGCCGTAGCCGAGTGGCTCCGGCTGCTCGCCCAGCATGCCGATCCCGCGCAGCACGTCGTTGAAGTTGAGCCCGGCGGCGTGTACCCGGATCCGTACCTCTCCCGCCCCCGGCGTCCGGGGAACGTCCTCGGCCAGGCAGAGGGTGGCCAGGTCCTGCCGGGCGCGCTGGACGAGCCGGTGCGGGCCGCGCGGCCCGGCCGGTCGCGGGCGGCCGGGTCACAATCCCCGCCGGCAACTTCCGAGAACACGGAGACCGGAACGGGCGACGTTCCCGCCAAGCGGTGAAC
>NZ_JBEXUE010000717.1:0-3663 GCF_040614275.1 Streptosporangium sp. NPDC006013 | reverse complement strand
GGATTCGGGCTGGAGAGAGGTAGGTAGGGGAGAACGGAATTCCTGGTGTAGCGGTGAAATGCGCAGATATCAGGAGCCAGGGCGGCGGGCAACATGATCCCCGCCATGCTCGACGCGGCCAGGGCCGAGGCCACGCTGGGTGAGATCTGCGACGTGTTGCGCGGTGAGTGGGGCGTCTACACCGAACCGGCGCGTTTCTAGTGAGGGCGCGTCGGGGCACCGGCCGGGATACGGCAGGATTGGAACCATGAGCCCAGCGGACTTCACTCGACCCGGATCGCTCTACGGCGCCGTCGATCTCGGCGCTCGCAAGCAGGCACTGGAGGCACAGGCGCGGCGAGAGAGCGCCGCGCAGGAAACCGGCGGTGTTCCGGCGCCGGTCATCGATGTCGACGACGCCAACTTCGCGACCGAGGTCGTAGAACGCTCCATGAACAGCCTCGTGCTGCTGGAGCTCACCGTCACCCGCGCCGAGCAGGCCAAACAGTACAGCCTGCTGCTGGAGAAACTGGCCGCCGAGAACGCCGGCCGGTGGATCCTGGCCAGGGTCGACGTTGAGATCAACCAGCAGATCGCGCAGGCGCTACGGGTGCAGAACGTGCCCGCCCTGTACGCCATCTTCCAGGGACAGCCGGTGGCCGTGGTTCCGGGCATCGCCACCGAGCCGCAGCTCCGTGACTGGCTGTCGCAGCTCATGGAGGCGCTGGCGCAGTATCTCCCGCCCCCCACCGAGGAGGGCGAGGAAAAGCAGGAGCAGCCGCAGGAGCCCCCGGTCGACCCGGACGTGCTCGCCGCCGAGCAGGCCGTCGACGCCGGCGACCTCGACGGCGCGGTGGCCGCGTACGAGCGGCTGCTGGCCCGCTCGCCGAACAACCAGGACGCGAAGCTGGGCCTGGCCGGGCTCGGCCTGATCCGCAGGACGCAGGACGTCGACCCGGCGGACCTGCAGAGCAGGCTGGCCGACCCCGCGGACATCGAGGCCCAGCTCCTGGCCGCCGACTTCGAGATGCTCTCCGGCGAGGTGGACAGGGCCTTCGACCGGCTCGTCGACGTGGTGCGCCGCACCTCGGGGGCCGAGCGGGACAGGGCCAGGGTGCACCTGCTCGGCCTGTTCGACACGCTCCCCGGAGACGACCCGTCCATCGCCAGGGCCCGCAGGAACCTGGCCAGCGCCCTGTTCTGAGCACCCCGCCTCCGAGTGCCCGGCCCGGCGGCCCGCCCGCCGCGGGGCGGGCGCCGCCCCGCGGAGCCGTCTTCGGTGACGAGCGTCACGATGGGCCGGGACGAGGTGTTTCGTGACCGCATCTACATGTGCGGGGATCGCCGCGCCCGGTGCGTACACTCCCCTGGTGATGGCACGATGGAGGCATCCCAACTTAAGTTAGTCGCAAAGGAGCGGATCGGCTGTGGCCACCGTGCCGAGTGTGTCGTACTCCATCACCGTGCGCCTGGAGGTGCCCGCCGGCGGCAAGGCCGTCAGCCAGCTCACCCACGCGGTAGAGTCCGCCGGGGGTGTGGTCACCGCGCTCGACGTGACCACGGCCGGGCATGAGACGCTGCGCATCGACGTCACCTGCGCCGCGCGTGACACCGATCACGCGCAGGCGATCGTCGACAAGCTGGAGGGCGTCGAGGGCGTCGTCATCCACAAGGTCTCCGACCGGACCTTCCTCATGCACCTCGGTGGAAAGATCGAGATGCGGTCGAAGGTGCCGCTGCGCAACCGGGACGAGCTCTCCATGGCGTACACGCCCGGCGTCGCCCGGGTCTCGATGGCCATCGCCCGTAACCCCGAGGACGCCCGCCGCCTGACCATCAAGCGCAACACCGTCGCCGTCGTCACCGACGGCTCTGCGGTGCTCGGCCTGGGCAACATCGGCCCGGCCGCCGGACTCCCCGTCATGGAGGGCAAGGCCGCGCTGTTCAAGCGGTTCGCCGACATCGACGCCTGGCCGATCTGCCTGGACACCCAGGACGTCGACGAGATCGTGCGGACCGTGCAGATCATCGCTCCCGGTTTCGGCGGCATCAACCTGGAGGACATCTCGGCGCCGCGCTGCTTCGAGGTGGAGCGGCGGCTGCGCGAGCTGCTGGACATCCCGGTCTTCCACGACGACCAGCACGGCACCGCGATCTGCGTGCTGGCCGCGCTCACCAACGCGCTGCGCGTGGTCGGCAAGGACCTGGGTGAGGTCCGCATCGCCCTCGCGGGCGCGGGCGCGGCCGGTACGGCGGTGCTGCGGCTGCTGCTAGCGGCGGGCGCCCGCAACGTGGTCGTCTGCGACTACCTGGGCGCGGTGCACCGCGGGCGCCAGGACCTGGACGACTCGCTCCAGTGGATCGCCGACCACACCAACGCCGATGGCTACGCGGGCGACCTGCGCGGCGCGGTCAAGGGCGCCGACGTGTTCATCGGCGTGTCCGCGCCCGGCATCCTCAACGGCGACGACATCGCCACGATGGCCAAGGACGCCGTGGTCTTCGCGCTCGCCAACCCCGAGCCCGAGGTCTCGCCCGACATCGCTCGTGAGCACGCAGCGGTGGTCGCCACCGGCCGCTCCGACTATCCGAACCAGATCAACAACGTGCTGGCCTTCCCCGGCGTCTTCCGCGGCCTGCTCGACGCGCAGGCCAACGTGGTCAGCCAGGAGATGCTGCTGGCCGCGGCCAAGGCGCTGGCCGACGTGGTGACCACCGAGGAGCTCGGCCCCAACTACATCGTCCCCAGCGTGTTCCACCCGGACGTGTCGGGCGCCGTCGCGGCGGCCGTGCGCGAGTCGGCCGGCGGCCGTGCGCGTACGGGCATGACGGAGGCCTGAGGCCCGTCGTCAGGCCGTCGTCAGGCCTCCGTCAGGCCGTCGTCACCGTCCCTTCCGCGATCTTCGCTGCATGGAGTTCCGTCCTGTGCGCGTCGCGTGACGGGCGCATGAGGTCCGGGTCATCAGAAGGGCGGGGGGAGCAGCGCGAAGGGGTGTTCACCCCTCATGATGGAGGTATGGCGGAGGCGATCTACGTCGGTGGGCTTCTGGTGGCCACCCCGCAGCTGGAGGATCCCAACTTCCGGCGCAGCGTGGTCCTGGTGCTGGAGCACGACCTCGATGGCGGCACCCTGGGCGTGGTGCTCAACAGACCGAGTGACATCTCGGTGACCCAGGTGCTGCCGACCTGGGACACCATGGTCACCGGCCCGTCCGTGCTGTTCCAGGGAGGCCCCGTGCAGACCGACAGCGCCTTGGCGCTGGCCGCGGTGCCGAGCGGGCAGGAGCCGCTCGGCTGGCGGCGGCTGCACGCGGGCACCGCGGCGGTCTCCAGGCTCGGCACCGTCGACCTCGACGCGCCCCCGGAGATCCTCGCCGGGGAGATCGCCCAGATGCGCATCTTCGCGGGGTACGCCGGATGGTCGGCCGGGCAGCTGGAGAGCGAGATCGGCGAGGGCGCCTGGTACGTCGTGGACTCGGAGCCCGGCGACACCTTCCACCACGATCCCGAGTCGCTCTGGCGGGCCGTGCTCCGCCGCCAGCGGGGCGAGCTGGCCTACGTGGCCACCTGCCCCGACGACCCGTCGATGAACTAGGTCCTGTCCTGCGGATCTTGCCGTGGCGAGGATCGGTCAGCTGGTGTCTCGCAAGGCGGAGGAGGGAGCCGCAGCGTGCTGCGGTGACC
>NZ_JBEXUE010000716.1:0-3677 GCF_040614275.1 Streptosporangium sp. NPDC006013 | reverse complement strand
GCGGGGTCGCCCCCGCCGTACCCGGCACCGCCCTGACTTTCCCCTTCGACCTCCGCGCTCACCCTCCCTGTGCTCGGCGCCGGGACGTCTGTGGTTGACGCCTCTCCCCCGCCACGAGCCGGACGATGTACGACCTGGCGCCGGAGAGCCGGACCTGCTGGACGTGGACGGGGACCAGCCGATGCCGGATGGCGGTGCCGAGGTCGTCGGTGTCGGGGATCAGCACCACCGCCATTCCGTCGGGGGCGAGGACCCGTCGCAGCTCCGTCCACCACCGGGAGGGAGTCCCGTCGAGCAGGCCGTGCGCGGCGACCTGCGTACCCCAGGGTGGGTTGCACACGACGCGGTCGATGCTGCCGTCGGCCAACGGCAGGTCGCCGGCGTCGGCTTGGCGGACGGTGACGGCCCGGGAGTCCGCCGCGTTCGTGCGCGCCGCCCGCAGCGCGTCCGGGTCCAGGTCGAAGCCACAGAAGCGGGCGTCCGGCCGCAGGTGTCCGGCCTCGATGAGCAGGGTTCCGGCACCGCAGCAGGGGTCGAGCACCCGGTGATCGGACCGGATGTCGGCCATCCGGGCCATCGCCGCGGCCAGCGGAGGATGCAGGGTGCCCGGGATCGTGCACCGCTTGTAGGTACGGCGGTGCAGCGGCCGGTCGGTGATCCTCAGCATGAGCGTCGCCCGGGTACCGTCCAGGATCAGCCGCCACGCGCTGTGGGCCGGCGGCGGCGCGACGCCCCCGCGCCGCGAGTGGTAGCCGGCTCCCAGCCTCCGCGCCAGGGCCCGGCCGACGGCGTCCTCGGCGTCGTACCGGTTGAAGTTCCGCCTTCCCAGGAAGGACGCCGACACCTCGACACCGGTGAGCTCGCCGGAGCCTCCGCAGGCCAGCCGGTGCCGGAGCAGCGTGTCCACATCGGTGACGGCCGCGAGTTCGGCGAGCGCGCCGACACCCGTTCTGGCCGCTCCGATGTCCGGCAGTTGGGCGGCGAGCAGGAACACGTCGTCCGCGGTGCGCAGCAGGACCACCCCGGGCTCCGGTCGAGGCGCGCGGAAGTGCACCTCACGGTGGCCCAGGTGGGTGATCGGACCGAGTCCGAGCTGGAGGATCTCGGCGGCCACGATGGGCTCCAGTCCTCGGACGCACCGCGCCACCAGGCGCGCCGCCGTCACGAGACGGCGAGGGCGCTGGGACGCGGGGCGGTGAGAAAACGCGCGCGAGTGCGCATGATGATCGTTCTTCTCCCACGTCAAGGTTCGGGACGGCGCCACGCCGCCCCGCCTCGTCGACGACGGGGGTTCCTCGCCTCGCCGACGGTCCCTTAACGCAGGTGGAAAAAGAAGATCATGGAATGGATGGTAACAGTCCCAGTCTGTGATCATCCAGCGCTGTATCGGCTCGGGAGCCCACGCGGATCACGCCGCCACGACACCGGTCCGCGAACCGACCCGGATGGCGGCGGCTCGCGCTGTTCGGCCCGCCCTTATATCTAGCCGCCGGACGGCAGGCCGATGACGAGGGTCAGGCCGCCGGTGGGGTTGGCGGTCGCGGTGAGCGTGCCGTGGTGCGCGGTGACGACCGCGCGGACTATCGCGAGCCCGAGACCGTGCCCGCGCCCGCCCTCCTCGGGGCCGTGACGGATGCGGCCCGCATCTCGCACGAAGGGCTCGAAGAGCTGCTCCAGCCGGTCCGGTGTCACCGGGGGGCCGGTGTTGCCGATGGTCATCACGGCCCGATCCCGTTCGGTGGTGACGGCGACCATGGCCCGGCCGGAGGGCTGGTTGTGCCGGATCGCGTTGGTCATCAGGTTGACGGCGAGCTGGCGGAGCAGGGTCGGATCACCGATGACCGGCGCCGCCTCCAGTCGCGAGACCACCACCACGCCCCGCCGGTCGGCCTCGCCGGAGGTGACGGCGATCGCGTCGCGGGCGAAGTCGGCCAGATCGGCGGTCACGACGGCGCTGACGCCGTGGTCGGCTCGGGCGAGGTCGAGCAGCGCGCCGACGATCCGCTCGCTGCGCGCGTTGACCTCGGTCAGGTCGGCGAGCAGCGCGGGCACGTCGCAGGCCGAGGGCTCGGCCGCGGCGACGTCGAGAAGTGCCTGGCTGGTGGCCAGCGGGGTGAGCAACTCGTGCGAGGCGTTGGCGGCGAAGCGCCGATGGCCGTCGAAGGCGGACTGCAGGCGGGCGAGCATGCCGTCGAAGGTGTCGGCCAGCTCCTTGAGCTCGTCGGCGGGGCCGTGCAGGGCGACGCGCTCGTGTAGGTTCCCCCCGGCGATTCCCGCCGCGGTGGCGGTGACCCGGCGGATGGGGGCCAGCATGCGCCCGGCCACGATCCAGCCGATGGCCACCGCGCCCAGCGAGCACACCGCCAGCGCCAGCCCGGAGACGCGCAGCAGGTTGTCGAGCACCTGCGGGGCGTCCTGGACACCGGGTCCGGCCGACGTGCCCGGCGTGACGCCTGCCGGTACCGGCGCCACCGGGGCCACCGCCGGGGTGAGCAGCCCGGACATCAGCAGGTAGACGGCGGCCAGCGCGGCGGCGGTGGCCGCGGTGAAGGTGACGCCGTACAGCAGGGTGAGCCGGGTACGGATCGTCATCCGGCGCCGGGCGGTCATCCCGTGACCAGGCCGATCGCCACCGGATCGGGCGCTCATTCCGGAGCCAGCCGGTAGCCGACACCGATCTCGGTGTGGATCAGCGGTGGCTCGCCGAGCTTGCGCCGCAGCGAGTGGACGGTGATCCGGACCGCGTTGGTGAAGGGGTCGGCGTGCTCGTCCCAGGCCTTCTCCAGCAGGTGCTCGGCGCTGACCACACCGCCCCGGGCGGCCAGCAGGATCTCCAGTACGGCGAACTCCTTGCGGGGCAGGCGGATCTGCCGGCCGTCCCGGCTGACCTGCCGGGTGTAGGGATCGAGCCGTACCCCGGCGGCGGCCAGTACGGGCGGGCGGGCCTGTGACGGGCGGCGCCGCAACGCCAGTACCCGTGCGACCAGTTCCGGGAGCCGGAACGGCTTGGTCAGGTAGTCATCGGCGCCGAGGCCGAGCCCGGTGACGGTGTCGTCGAGCGTGCGCGCCGCGGTCAGCATCAGGATCCGGCACGGCGTCCCGGCCTCGACCAGCCTCCGGCACACCTCGTCGCCGTGCACGACGGGTAGGTCACGGTCGAGGATCAGCACGTCGTAGTCGGTGACCGCGAGCCGTTCCAGCGCCGTGGCCCCGTCGGCGGCCACGTCCACCGCCATGGCCTGCCGGCGCAGCCCGGCGGCCAGGGTCCGGGCCAGCAGCGGCTCGTCCTCGGCTATCAAGATCCGCACAAGCCTGTCCCTTCCCGAGGATCCCGCGCGCACACGGCTTCATCCTCGCCGACGAGGTGTTTGTCCCGCGTTTGGTATTCACACCAGCCGGCGTTCGGCCGCGGAGGGCTCCGGATTTTCCCGAACGCCGGCCGAATGCCGGGTGCGGCTGAATGGGCGGTGATCCGAAACAGGAACCCCGACAGAGGGAGCTTTGATGAACATCCCCCGCAAGCTCGCGGCCGTGATCGGTGCCGCGCTGGTCGTGGGCGGGCTGGCCGCCGCCGGTGTGGATGGCACGCATCCTCGCCACCATCCTGGTCGCGACGATGTCGTCATCGACGTACCGGCTGCGCCAGTCCGGGTCCGTGAAGAATTGCATGGCGCAGT
>NZ_JBEXUE010000715.1:0-3693 GCF_040614275.1 Streptosporangium sp. NPDC006013 | reverse complement strand
GTCGGACCCGGCGGGCGCCAAGGAGTCGGTCAACGCGGAGCTGAAGGAGCTGACCGGCAAGCCCGTCGCGCCGGCGATCCTGCACCCGGACCCGAGGGACCCGCAGGACCCGCAGGCGCCGACGGCGCACCCGGACCGGTAGGTGCTGATGGCGCACCCGGACCCGAGGGACCCGCAGGACCGGAAGGACCCGCAGGACCACAAGGTCCGGAAGGACCGCAAGGCCCCGAAGGGCCGGAAGGACCGCCCGGACCGCCCGGATCGGGAACTTTGAGCACCCCGACGACCAGGCCACCGGTTATCAGGAGGCCGATCATCACCGCCCCGATCATCTGGACTCCCATGCATGTCTGCTCTCCCGTGAAAATCTGCTGAGGTTTTCCGGAGAGCTCAGGGAGCAGGTCGATTGACACCTCCCGGCCCAGCGGTTCACTCCGTAGGTCCCTAGGACCAGGAAAGTGGCATTCGGGAACGGCTGTGCCGGGCAGGTGGCCGTCGACTGACCGACAGAACTGACAGACAGCGAGGTACGGGGCATCATCGCCCCGTACCTCGCTGTCTGTCCGCCCCCTGCCGGAAGTTCTCACGCCCGCGGGGCCGTCTCCTCTTCCGCAGGCCCGCGAATCGACACCGCCGGGCGTCGCAGCCCTCCACCCCGACTGCGCGATATGCCCTCTGGACAGCGGGAAGTTTTCCTACAAGATTAGTTGGATATCGGTTCCGGCTACGAGTCCAGGAGTTCGCTGTGCCGCTCATCCAGCCTGACCCCACCTTCTACCCGTCCGCCCGCGAGGCCATGCTGGCCCCTCCGGAGGAGCTCGCCTACGTCGCCCTCCTCGACGCGGCCGGCGACGGCCGGCCCGATGGGCTCGCCACGATCGACCTCTCGGACGGATCGATCATCGATGTGCACGACATGTCCGTCCCCGGCGACGAGCTCCATCACTTCGGCTGGAACGTGTGCAGCGCGGCCCTGTGCCCATACGCGCCGCACCCGCACGTGGAAAGGCGCTACCTGGTCCTCCCCGGCCTGAGGTCCAGCCGGATCTACATCTTCGACGTCAAGGACGACCCCCGGCATCCCAAGCTCGTCAAGACGATCGAACCGGAGACGGTCTTCAAGAAGACCGGCTACAGCCGCCCGCACACCGTCCACTGTGGCACGGACGCCATCTACGTCAGCGCGCTCGGCAATGTGGACGGCGACGCACCCGGCGGGGTGTTCACTCTCGACCACGACACCTTCGAGCCAAAGGGCCGCTGGGAGTCCGACCGGGGGTCACAGCGGCTGCACTACGACTTCTGGTGGCACCTCGGGCACGACACGATGATCACCAGCGAGTGGGGGACGCCCAACCAGATCGAGCCGGGCCCCTCGCTGGAGCTGCTGGTCGGCCGACAGTACGGCCACAAGTTGCACGTCTGGGACCTGGCCAAGCGCAGGCATCTTCAGGAGATCGACCTGGGTGACCAGCATCAGATGGCCCTGGAGCTCCGGCCCGCCCACGACCCGACCAAGACCCACGGCTTCGTCAACACGGTGATCAACGTCGAGGACCTGTCGGCCAACATCTTCACTTGGTACCTGGAGGACGGCCTCTGGAAGGCCCGCAAGACGATCACAATTCCCGCCGAGCCCGCCGACCCCGACCTGCTGCCCGAACCGCTCAAGCAGTTCGGCGCGGTACCGCCGCTGGTCAGCGACATCTCCCTGACCCTCGACGACCGGATCCTGCTCGTCTCGGCCTGGGGCACCGGCGAGCTCAAGGCGTACGACGTCTCCAACCCGTTCGCCCCGCGCGAGACCGGCTCTGTCCGAATCGGCGGGATCGTCCGGCGCGACGCCCACCCTGCCGCCCCTGACCGGGCGCTGAACGGGGGACCGCAGATGGTCGAGGCCAGCAGGGACGGGCGGCGGGTCTACTTCACCAACTCGCTCTACCGGTCCTGGGACGACGTCTTCTACCCCGACGGCATCTCCGGCTGGATGGCGAAGGTGGACATCGCCGACGACGGTTCGATCGCCCTCGACCCCGGCTTCTTCGTCGACTTCGCCACCGACGGCCGCCGTGCGCACCAGATCCGCCTGCAGGGCGGCGACTCCTCCTCCGACTCCTACTGCTTCCCCTAAAGGCCCGCCCGATGGATCTGACGTCCCTGCTCGTCCTGGCCGGGCTCGGCGCCTTCCACGGCCTGAACCCGGCCATGGGCTGGCTCTTCGCGGTCGCGCTCGGCCTGCAGGAGCGCTCGCGCGACGGAGTCCTCCGGGCGCTGCCGCCCATCGTGTTCGGCCACGCGGGCTCGGTGCTGATCACGCTCGGGCTGGTGTCCGCGGCACGGCTCGCCGCCCCGCCGAAAGCGATCTCGTACGGTGTGGCGGCCCTGGTGTGCGCCTTCGGCCTCTGGCGGCTGCTCAGACGGCGCCACCCCCGCTGGGTCGGCATGAGGGTGACGAGGTGGCAGCTGGCCGGATGGTCGTTCCTGATGGCCACCGCACACGGAGCGGGCCTGATGGTGCTCCCGGTCACCCTGCGCGGCGGGCATGAGGGACACGGAGGGCATGGGGGCCACGACGCCACCGCACTGGCCTCGCAGAGCCTGCTGGCGACCGGGGTGCACACGCTGGCCATGCTGGTGACGGCCACTGTCCTGGCCCTGGTCGTCTACGAACGGCTGGGGGTGGCGGTGCTCCGCAAGGCGTGGTTCAACCTCGACCTCGCCTGGGCCGTCGCCCTCATCGGGGCGGGTGCCTTCGCCGCACTCACCTGATGTCATCCGCCGCACCTAGGGTGAACCACCGTGCGGCGGCATGCGTGTTAGAAGCATGCGCCGACTGTTTCCCGCCCTGCTGGCCGTCGCCGTCCTGTCATCGTGCGCCATGGCCGAGCCCAATGTGATCACCGCTGAGGGGGTGCGGCGGGAGGTCCCGGAGAACCCTCCGGTCGCGGAGACCGTACGTGGTCTGACGTCCTTCGGACATGCCCTGTTCGCCGCGACCGCGAGCCCCGGGGCCAACGCCGTCCTGTCGCCCCTGAGCATCGGTTACGCCTTCGGCCTGGCGAGGGCGGGGGCGGGCGCGGACACCGCGACCGAGCTCGACGGGGTCTTCGGTTTCCCCTCAGGGGGACCGCATGCCTCGCTCAACGCGCTCACCAGGCAGATCATCACGACCGAGGACCCGCCACCCCATCCTGCCCCGAGTGCGGAGCGGGATGCCCGGGACACCCCCGCCCCTGCGATCGTGGGCATGGCCAACGGGCTGTTCACCCAGGAAGGGCTGAGCGTCAGGGCGGAGTTCCTGCGCACGCTCGCGGCACAGTACGGCACGGGTGTGCACCAGGTGGACTTCACCGGGGATGGCGCCAAGGTCATCGACGCCTGGGCCGAGGAGCGGACAGCCGGGCGGATCAGGAAGGTGTTCGACAACCTGAGCCCACGGACCAGGCTGGTCATCGCCAACGCCGTATACCTCAGGGCCGAGTGGACGACGCCGTTCGTCGAACCGCCCGAGGAAGGCGCCTCCTTCACCCGCGCGGACGGCACGACCGTGCGTACGGCCCTGATGCGCCGCGACGGCGGCCTCCCGTACGCGGCGGGGCCCGGCTGGCAGGCCGTGGAGTTGCGGTACGCCGGCGGTGACCTGGCCATGTGGGTTCTCGTACCGCAGGCAGGCGGTTCTCCCGGCGATCTGCT
>NZ_JBEXUE010000714.1:0-3696 GCF_040614275.1 Streptosporangium sp. NPDC006013 | reverse complement strand
GGCACCGCGAGGTCGCGGTGCCCAACGGCTACCCCTGGGACGGCCGTCTTCGTGCCGTCCGCCCACCGCTTACCCCGTTATCAGGCGGTGACGGGCTCGGCGGTCTCGGCGTCGTCGGCCGTCGCGGGAGCGGAGTTCTTCGGGCCGCGCAGGGTGATGTAGACGAACAGAGCGCCCATGACGGCGACGCCGACCCACATGGCCTGCTGCCAGCCGTCGACGAAGGACTGCTGGGCGGCGTGGACCAGGTTCTGCGCGTGCGAGCCGGTGCTGCCGGCCACCTCAACGGCGTTGGCGATGCCTTCCCGGGCCGTGTTCGCGGCCTCCGGAGGGATGCCGTACAGCCTGTCGTCGATGGCGCTGCGGTAGCCGGCGGACAGCAGCGCGCCGAGCAGGGCGACGCCGAGGGCGGTGCCGAATTCGCGGGTGACGTCGTTGAGGGCGGAGGCGACGCCCTGCTTCTCGCGCGGCAGAGAGCCGGTGATGGCCTCGGTGGAGGGGGTCATCGACAGGCCCATGCCGATGCCCATGGCGAGCATGCCGGGCAGGATGGTCAGGTAGCCCCCGTCGGCGGAGACGAAGAGGGCCATGAGGGCCAGTCCGACGCCGGCCAGCGCGATGCCCGCGGCCATGGTCGAGCGGGAGCCGACGCGTGCGGCCAGCTTGGGGGCCAGGCCGGAGGTCGTCATCATCATCACGGCCATGGGCATCAGCGCCAGCGTGGACAGCAGCCCCGACCAGCCGAGCACGGCCTGGAAGAACGGGAAGAGGACCACGGCGATGCCCGCCTGGACGCCGAAGACCACCAGCAGCGTGATCGAGCCGCCGGCCAGGCCGCGCTCACGGAACAGCCGCACGTCCAGCAGCGATGCGTCCCGGCGGTGCAGCTGCCAGGCCACGAAGCCGAGGGCGGCGATGAGACCGACAGCGAGACTGATCAGAGTCACGGGCGCGGTCCAGCCACGCTCGGGCCCCTCCTGCAGGACGAAGATGAGTCCGACCACGGCGACGGTCGATACCAGCGCGCCGATGGTGTCGAAGCCGTGGCTGGACCTCTCGCGGGAGTTGGGGACCGACTTCAGCGTCATGGCCAGGGCCACGATGATCAGGATGACGGGCAGCACGAACAGCGAGCGCCAGTCGGCGACGTCGACGAGGAGCGCGGAAAGGAACATGCCCAGGATGCCGCCGCCTCCCGCGACGCCGGTCCACACGCCGATCGCCGTGCCACGTTTCTCCTCGGGGAAGGTGGAGGTGATGACGGCGAGGGTGATGGGCATGATCATCGCGGCGCCGATACCGCCGGCCACGCGCGCGGCCAGCATCACCTCGGCCGTCGGAGCCAGGCCCGCTGCGACGCCGGCGACGCCGAAGACACCCAGCCCGGCGATCAGCATGGGCTTGCGGCCCAGGCGGTCACCGATCGCGCCGAGCGGCAGCAGCAGCGCGGCCAGGGCCAGGGTGTAGATGTTGATGATCCACAAAATGGTGTTCTGCGAGGCGCCGAACTCGACGGCCATGTGCGTCTGGGCGACGTTCAGCCCGGACACCGACGCGATGACGGCCATCAGCGCGATGGAGACGGTGATCAGAATGGTGCGCAGCTGACGTGCATCCGGTGCGCCTCCGCCGCTTCCGTCAGCGGCCGCCACCTGTGGAGGCTGGTTCGTGCTCATGGATTCCTCTCAAAATGGGCATGCAGCGTCAGCGCCGGAGCAGGTCCGGTCGCCGAAGTGGATGGAGTAGGGGTCCGGCCACCACCTCGCGCGGCTGAGCGCGGGTACGCGGTGGGCTGGTAGGAGCCCTGACGTCAGGTGGTGGTGCCGGTCTGGGCGGCGGCGAGGGCCACGTCGGTGTCGGCGGTGGCCAGGAGGGCGTTGATGTGGGAGCCGGCCAGAGCGCCCGCCGCGGCGGAGGCGCCCACCTGGGCGGTCAGGTCGGTGGCGTTGCCGGCCACCCACACGCCCGGCACCTCGGTGGTGCCGGCCATGCCGGAGGCGAAGCGGCGGCCCATGTTGTCGGGCAGGTCCTCCATCGGCAGCTTCAGGCCGTCCAGGCCCTCGGTGCGGGCCTGCATCTGCGTGGCGAGCGCGAGGACACGGCGGGCCACGACCGTGCCATCGGTCAGGCGCACGCCCGCGATGCCGCCGTCCTCGCTCGTCATGACTCCCTGCACCGGGGTGTCGATGATGCGGATGTTGCGGGCGGCGAAGCGCGCTCGGGTGTCGTCGTCGAGATCGGTGCCGTGGGTGAAGTAGATGAGGTCGTCGGTCAGCTGGCGGAACAGCAGCGCGTGGTGGATCGAGGCGGGGCCGGTGGCGAGGATGCCGATCGGTTCGTCGCGTACCTCCCAGCCGTGGCAGTACGGGCAGTGCACCACACCGTGCCCCCAGTGCTCGGCGAGGCCGGGCACGTCCGGCAGCACGTCCCGCAGGCCGGTGGCCACCAGCACGCGGCGGGCCGTCACCGTGCCGCCGTCGGCCAGGCTGACCATGAAACGCAGATCACCGTCGACAGCCGGGGCGGCCGGTTCGGCAGAGGTCACCTCTCCGAAGACGACCCTGCCGCCGTACTGGCGCACCTGCTCCCGGCCCCGCTTGAGCAGTTCGGTGGGCGGCGTGCCGTCCAGCACGATGAAGCCGTGCATGGCCTTGGCAGGCGCGTTGCGGGGTGTCCCGCTGTCGATCAAGACGACCGAACGGCGGGAGCGGGCCAGCATCAGGGCACCGTTCAAGCCTGCGGCGCCGCCGCCGATCACCACAACGTCCACGGTCTCACCGGGCAGTGCGTCGCTCGCGTACGCGGAAGTCCGCACAGACATATCGCGCCCTTTCATCGTGCGTGGCCCAACCGTTCCGGGCCTTCTACACACGACGTTAAGCCAACCTTGCATCATGGGCATATGATGTTGCCCATGACGCAAGAAATTGGAGACCTGGACAGCCTCGTACGCAAACGCATCCGCGCCCTGCGAGTCGCACAGGGCTGGTCCCTGGAAGAACTGGCCACCCGCGCCAACCTCAGCCAGTCCTCACTGAGCCGCATCGAGAACGGCCAGCGCCGCCTCGCCCTGGACCAGCTCGTCACCCTCGCCCGCGCCCTGGACACCACCCTCGACCAGCTCGTCGAGACCGCCGCCGACGACGTCGTCACCAGCCCGATGATCGACGGCGCCCACGGCCTGATGCGCTGGCCCGTCAAGGGCGACCCCGGCATGAGCGTCGTACGCCAGCGCATGACCGAGCCACCGCCCGACAACCCCTCCCGCATGCGTGCCCACCCCGGCCGGGAATGGCTGGTCGTACTCTCCGGCACCGCGATCCTCATGCTGGGACATCGCCGCTTCCGCATCGAGACCAACCAGGCCGCCGAATTCCCCACCATGATGCCGCACGCCATCGGCGCCGAAGGCGGACCGTGCGAGATCCTGGGTATCTTCGACCGCGACGCCCGCCGCGGCCACCAGCGCGACACCGGCAACGGCGACTGCGACACCCCTGACACCTGCGAATGACGGCAACGCGCACCCTCGGCACGGGTGCGCCTTGCGCGTCGGGCACCACCACTCGCCGATATCTTGCGCATCCCGGGAGCCATCGTGCCGGGTAAGCAAACCCGCCTTACGGTGACGGCATGACCCACGCACACCCGCACACCCCCCACCACTCCGCCCAGCACGGCCACCACCAGCAGGAC
>NZ_JBEXUE010000713.1:0-3699 GCF_040614275.1 Streptosporangium sp. NPDC006013 | reverse complement strand
CGACGGCCGGCGGCAGCATCACCGGGAGATAGACGATGAACCTCAGGTAGGCCCGTCGGCCGGCACCCCGGCACTCATGTCGAAATCGGGAGTCGACCGATGACCACAATGACCGTGAAAGGCTCACGGCGGCGGGGAGCGGGGGCGTTCCGGCGTGGGCTGCAACGCAACCTGACCGCCTACGGGTTCCTCTGCGCGGCGCTGATCTGCTTCGCCTTCTTCTCCTGGTACCCCATGGTGCGGGAGGTCCTGCTCAGCTTCCAGCAGACGAACTTCGTCGACGACCCGACCTGGGTCGGCCTGGAGAACTTCCGCACCGTGACGGAGGACTCGGCGTTCGCCGACGCGTGGCTCAACACCCTCGCCTTCACCGGCCTGGCGCTCGTGTTCGGCTACGTCATCCCCTTCGTGGCGGCGATCGTCCTCAACGAGCTGCGACACGCGCGGGCCTACCTGAGGTTCATCGTCTATCTCCCGGTGATGCTGCCGCCGGCCGTCGGGGTGCTGCTGTTCAAGTGGTTCTACGACCCGGGCGCCGGACTGTTCAACCAGATCCTGGAGCTGGCGCACCTGCCGGCCCTGAGCTGGCTGGACTCCACGGACACCGCGCTGATCTCCCTCGTGATCGTCTCCACCTGGATGAACCTGGGAACCGGCACGCTGATCTACCTCGCCGCGCTGCAGAGCATCCCGAGCGAGCTGTACGAGGCCGCGGAACTGGACGGTGCCGGGATCTTCAAGAGGGTCTGGCACGTCACGATCCCGCAGACCAGGCTGATCCTGCTGGTGATGCTGCTGCTGCAGATCGTGGCGACCATGCAGGTCTTCATCGAGCCGTACCTGCTCACCGGCGGCGGCCCGGAGAACGGGACGCTCACCGTCGCCTACCTCATGTACCAGTACGCCTTCAACTTCGGTGACTTCGGCGCCGGGGGCGCGCTCGGGCTGATGCTCATGGTCGTGCTGATGGTGTTCTCCGCCTTCTACCTGCGCGTGTCGCGGGACAACCAGAGCTAGGGAGGAGCCGAGCCGATGTCGAACCTCACGGTCCACCCACCTCGCCCCGCCCCCGCCCGGCCACCGGAGCGGGGCTCGGGGAAGAAGGCAGGGCGGACGCGTGCGGCCAAGGAGGCGCCCAGGGAGTTTCGCAGCCTGGTCTCCCCGCACACGCTCAACACCCCGCGCGGGCGGCTGATCTACCGGATCACGCTGACCCTGGTGGTGGTGGTCTTCACCGCCGTGTTCGTGTTCCCGCTCTACTGGATGGTCACCGGCGCGCTGAAGACCCCCGAGGAACTGGCCCAGATCCCGCCGAGCTTCTTTCCCACCTCCTTCGACCTCGGGGTGTACGCCGAGGCGTGGGACCAGCTCGACCTGGGACTCTTCCTCACCAACACCGTCATCTACGCCGGTGGCGCCTGGCTGTTCACACTGGCCATCGACGTCTCGGCCGCCTACGCGCTGTCCAAACTGCGGCCCGTGCTGGGCAACGTGGTCCTGGCGCTGATGCTGGCCACGCTCATGATCCCGCCGATGGTCATCCTGCTGCCCGCCTATCTGACGGTCAAGGACCTGCCGATCTTCGGCTGGGACCTGCTGAACACCCCGTGGGTGATCTGGTTGCCCGCGGCGGCCAACGGGTTCTTCATCTTCCTGCTCAAGCGTTTCTTCGACTCGATCCCCCGGGAGTTGCTGGAGGCCGCCCAGATCGACGGCGCCTCTCCCGCCCGCATCCTGTGGTCGATCGTGCTGCCGGTCTCCCGGCCGATCCTCGGAGTGGTGTCCATTCTCTCGGTGGTCAACGTCTGGAAGGATTTCGTCTGGCCGCTGCTCGTACTGCCGGACGGGGAGAAGATGACGATCAGCGTGGGCATCGCCTCGCTCTCGGCGCAGATGCCGCAGAACGTGCTGATCGCCTCATTGGTGATCGCGAGTATCCCGACCATGGTCGTCTTCTTCATCTTCCAGCGCAGCATCATGGCCGGCCTCACGGCCGGCAGCCTCAAGGGCTGACCTCGTTACCCACTTTCAACCGCAAGGAGTTGTTCCAGCATGTCCGGCAGCACCTTCCCGGGAGCGACCCCGGACCCCGAAGCATGGTGGCGGGGAGCCGCGATCTACCAGGTCTATCTCCGGAGCTTCGCCGACGGTGACGGCGACGGGATCGGCGACCTCGCGGGACTTCGCGCTCGCCTGCCATACCTCTCCGACCTGGGCATCGGTGCGATCTGGCTCAACCCCTGGTACCCGTCGCCGATGGCCGACGGCGGGTACGACGTGGCCGACTACCGTGACATCGAGCCATCGTTCGGCACGCTCGCCGAGGCGGAGGAGTTCATCGCCGAGGCGCATGCCCTGGGCATCAAGACGATCACCGACATCGTCCCCAACCACGGCTCCGACCAGCAGAAGTGGTTCGTGCGGGCACTGGAGGCCGGGCCCGGGTCGCCCGAGCGCGAACGCTTCCTGTTTCGCGAGGGCCGGGGAGCGAGCGGTGAGCTGCCGCCCAACGACTGGCAGTCGATCTTCGGCGGTCCCGCGTGGACCCGGGTCGCCGACGGCCAGTGGTACCTGCACCTGTTCGCCCCCGAGCAGCCGGACTTCAACTGGGCCAACCCCGAGGTCGTCGAGGAGTTCCACGACGTGCTGCACTTCTGGTTCGACCGGGGCGTGGACGGCATCCGGATCGACTCGGCCGCCCTGCTGGTCAAGGACATGGACAGCGAGGGAGGACAGGAGGCGTACACCGACCTCGACGGCGTGCACGACATCTACCGGGGCTGGCGCCGGGTGGCCGAGGAGTACGACGACCGGATCCTGATCGGCGAGGTGTGGCTGCCCGACCAGGAGCGCTTCGCGCTCTACCTGCGCCCCGACGAGATGCACACCGCGTTCAACTTCGACTTCCTGGCGTGCCCCTGGGACGCCGCCGCGCTGCGCCGGTCGATCGAGGAGACCCTGGCCACGCACATCCCGCTGGGCGCGCCCCCCACCTGGGTGCTGTCCAACCACGATGTGACCCGCCCGGTGACCAAGTACGGCAGGGCCGACACCTCCTTCGACCACGCCGACCGCAAGCACGGCATGCCGTCGGATCCGGTGCTGGGCGAGCGGCGGGCCCGCGCGGCCGCACTGCTGGCGATGGCGCTTCCCGGCGGGCTCTACGTCTACCAGGGCGAGGAGCTGGGGCTGCCGGAGGTGGAGGACCTGCCGGACGAGCTGCGCCAGGACCCGATCTGGGTCCGTTCCGGCCACACCGATCCCGGCCGTGACGGCTGCCGGGTGCCGCTGCCCTGGTCGGGTGACGAGCCGCCGTTCGGGTTCGGCGCGGGGCAGCCGTGGCTGCCACAGCCGCCGGAGTGGAAGGCGCTGACGGCCGAGGTACAGGCCGCCGACCCGGCGTCCATGTTCACCCTCTACCGCACCGGGCTGGGGCTCCGCCGCGAGCTGCTCGGTGACGGCACGCTGGCCTGGCTGGAGGTGGGGGAGGGGGTGCTGGCCTTCCGCCGGGAGTCGGGCCTGATCTGCGTGGTCAACCTCGGCGCGGAGCCGGTCTCCCTGCCGGAGCACGAGTCGGTCCTGCTGGCCAGCGGTCCGCTGGAGGGGGACAGGCTCCCCTCCGACACCGCCGTCTGGCTCCGTGTGATCTGATCCCCCTCCGGGGCCGCCGCTGACCGGCCGTACCTCGCTCGGCCGGTC
>NZ_JBEXUE010000712.1:0-3761 GCF_040614275.1 Streptosporangium sp. NPDC006013 | reverse complement strand
AGCCGCCCGGTCCCCCGGGCGGCTCGTGCGTGCGGCGCTCCTGTTTTCACGACCTGAGGAAAGCGCCCCCACACGTGCGAGGGCGGGCGCTCACCCGCGCGCGACCACGTACGGGGCGATGCTGGAGAGCTTCTCGCAGGTCTCCTCGTACTCGCGCTCGGGCGTCGAAGCGGACACGATGCCGGCGCCGGCCCGCAGCCATGCCCGGTCGTTCTCGGCGTAGAGGGCACGCAGCACCAGGGCGGCGTCCATCGACCCGTCCTGCGAGACGGTCAGGACGGCGCCGGAGTAGAGCTCGCGGCGCTCCTCCAGCCGGGTGATCGCGTCGATCGCCTCCGGCTTGGGGATGCCGGAGGCGGTCACGCCGGGAAACAGCGTGTCGAGCGCGTCCCAGCAGGTGCGGCCGGGGGCCAGTTCGCCGCTGACACTGGAGCCCAGATGCTGCACGCTGCCGCGCTCCTTCACCGCCATGAAGCCGGTGACCCGGACCGTGTCGGGCACGCACACCCGATACAGCTCCTGCTGCGAGGTGCGCACCGAGACCGCGTGCTCGAAGATCTCCTTGGGGTCGCTCTCCAGTTCGTGGCGGGTCAGTGAGTCCGTGCTCTCCCCCCGGCCGAAGGCTCGCGTGCCGGCCAGTGGCTGGGTCGTGACCGTGCCGTGCCCGTCGACACTCGCCAGCACCTCGGGGCTGAACCCGGTGGCCTGGAAGCCGTCCAGGTCGAGGAGGAACGAGCGGGCCGGGGTGTTGGCGGCACGGCCGCACACGTACGTCGCGACGACGTCGACGGGGAACGGGATCGGCAGCCGGCGGGAGACGATGACCTTCTGGTAGAGCCCGGCGGTGATCTCGGAGATCGCCTGGGCGACCCGCGACCGGTAGTGGTCGCCGTCGGAGCGCACGTCGACCGGCGACGGTGCCGCGATCCGGGACGCGCCGGGGGCGGACAGCAGCTTGGCGACCCGCTCGGCCTCGCCGGCGTCGGCGCTCACCACCAGCGCGCGTCCCGCCTCGATGCGCACCTCGGTGCGAGGCACGATCAGATGGGCGAGCCGGCCCGCCGGGTCGCTCGCGGCGAACTCGAACGCGATCCAGCCGTAGGCGTTCCAGGCCGGCCAGGGGGCCGCGCCGAACACCGCCTCCAGTGCCGCGGCCGGCCGGCCCGACCAGGCCTCGTCCACGGAAGGCCCGTCCAGCCAGCGGCTGCGCACGACTCCGGGTTCGAGGATCACCTCGCCCGACACCCCGCCCGCGAAGGTCCACAGGCCCGGTCTTTCGTACACGGTGTAGTCGTCGAACAGCCCTGAGCCGGCCAGACGGGCGACCAGGTGCAGCGGATCGACCGGGCTGTCGACGACCACCTCCGTGCGCATCTCATCTGTACTGATGCCAAAGGACACAAGACCACCCCTCTGAGGGACCGGAAAATCCGATCAATTTAGGTAAGGCTAACCTTGTGCCGATTTAATAGGCAAGGCTAACCTAACCTTCAGGCGGGGCGGCTGTCTGGCCCCCGGACCCACAAAGAAAGAGTTGAGCGTGCGGGAACAGCAGGACGTCGCACGGCGGCGCGAACTGATGCGGCGGATGATGGCCGAGGCGGGGCTCAGCCCCGGCAGGGACCGGATCGTCCCACGCGGGTCCGGCGACCCCGCACCGCTGTCCTACGCGCAGCAGAGCATGTGGCTGCACCACCGGACGTTTCCCACCAGCCCGGCCTACAACGTCTGCCTGCTGGTGCACATGTCGGGTGAGCTCGACCCGGAGGCGCTGCGCGAGGCGCTGCGCGCCCTCATCCGCCGCCACGCGGTGCTGCGCACCGTCTACGACGACCATGACGAGAACGGGCCGGTGCAGCACGTCCTCGCCGACGACTCCCTCGACCTTCCGGTGCGCGACTGCGCCGACGCCGAGGCGCGCGCCGGGCGACTCGCGGCACTCCCCTTCGACCTGCGCGTCGAGAGGCCGATCCGGCTGGAACTGCTCCGGCTCGGCGCGCGGAGGTACGCCCTCGTCCTGGTCGTGCACCACATCGCCTGGGACGGCATGACCTGGGGTTCGCTCTCGCGCGACCTGTCGGCGATGTACCGGGCCGCCGTCCTGGGGGAGCCCGACGGTCTTCCCACGCTGACCGTCCAGTATCCGGACTTCGCCGCCTGGGAACAGGGCCGCCCGCACTCTCCAGAGGAGATGGACTACTGGCGGCGGCGCCTCGACCCGCCGCCCGCGCCCCTCGACCTGCCCGCCGACCGCCCGCGGGGCGCGACCGTCTCCGAGCGGGGCGGACGCCGGGCCCGCCGTTTCGACGACGCGGTCACCGAGGGGATGCGGAAGCTGGCCGCCGCTGAGAACGTCACCCCGTACATGGTGATGCTCGCCGCCCACGCGGTGCTGCTGCACCGCTACACCGGCGCCACCGACATCGCGATCGGCTCGGCGGTCATGAACCGCGAGCACACCGAGATCGAGCGGCTGGCCGGCAACTTCGGCAACACCCTCGTGCTCCGCACCGACCTGTCCGGCGCGCCCACCTTCCGCGAGGTCCTGCACCGGGTCCGTGACACCTGCACCGAGGGGTTCGCCCACCGGACGCTGCCGTACGACACGATCGTCCAGGAGCTGCGGCCCGCCCGGCAGCGCGGCAGGTCGCCGTTCTTCGACACTATGCTGCTCTTCCTCACCCAGGAGATCGGCGACCTGGACCTGCCGGGCGTCACCGCGAGCTGGACGCACATCCACAACGGCACCACCCACTTCGACCTGTCGCTTGAGGCATTCGTCAGGCCACAGGGCATGACCGTCGAGGCCACCTTCCGGCGCGAGCTGTTCGACGACGAGCGCGTCGACGCGCTCCTGGTCCACCTGGAGACGCTGCTTGAGAGCGCGCTGAGCCGCCCGGACCTGCGGATCGCCGACCTGGAGCTGCTCGGCGCGGACGAGCTGGCCCTGCTGGCGGAGTGGAACGACACCGCGTGTCCCGTCCAGGACACGACGGTGACCTCCCTGTTCGAGGAGCAGGTCGCGCGCACCCCGGACGCGGTCGCCGTCGAAGGTGGAATCGACGGTGGGGGCGACGGTGAGTCGGGCACGCTCACCTACGCGGAGCTGGACCGGCGGGCCTCGGGCCTCGCCCGGCTGCTGCGCGAGCGTGGCGCGGGACCTGGCCGGGTCGTCGCGCTGGCCCTGCCCCGTACCCCGGACCTGGTGGTCGCGCTGCTGGCCGTGCTGAAGTCCGGCGCCGCCTACCTGCCGCTGGACTCGGACCACCCGGCCGACCGGCTGGCCTACATGATCCAGGACGCGGACCCGCTCTGCGTGATCGCGACTCCGGAGACCGCCGCCCTCCTCCCGGAGGGAACCGCCGTGCTGACACCGTCCGGGCTGACACCGTCCGGGCTGACACCGTCCGGGGCGCTGCCCGAGCCGGAGCCGTCACACCCGGCCCGAGGCGGCGACCTGGCGTACGTCATCTACACCTCGGGCTCGACCGGCCGCCCCAAGGGCGTGGCCATCCCGCACTCCGCGCTCACCGCATTCCTGCTCACGATGCGGGAGCGCCTGGCCCTGGGCGCCGCCGACCGGCTCGTCGCGGTGACCACGATCGCCTTCGACATCGCGGCGCTGGAGCTGTACATACCGCTGATCAGCGGCGCGACCGTCGTGCTGGCCGGACGCGCGACCGTGCGCGACCCCGCGGCGCTGGGCGGCCTGCTCGCCGGGGCGACCATCGTCCAGGGCACCCCGTCGCTGCTGGGCTCGC
>NZ_JBEXUE010000711.1:0-3783 GCF_040614275.1 Streptosporangium sp. NPDC006013 | reverse complement strand
CCGCTCACCGGACCAGTTACTGGTCACCGCCGCGCCGTGGACCAGCCCCTGGCTCCCGGCCGGTTACAAGCGGAACTTCTGGAATGCCGCTTAGAAGGGGAAGTCCACACCCCTCTGGGGAGCAGGCCAGGGACAGGGGTCAAGGTGGAGCCCTCTACCTCCGAACGGCCTTGACTCCTGTCCCTGTCATCCGCCGACAGCGCTGATCACACCGTGATCATGCGGGCCGGTCATTGACCGTTGCGCAACCCACGTTCGCGCTCTCACGCTTGCCGTTCTGGTTCTTGAGCACCCATATGCCCTTTTCATTGAAGCGGATCCATGCCTCGTCATCGTTAAGTCCCCGTATCCAGCCGGCGGACACACCACCGAATATCCGCACGCCCTTGTCTTGGTCCAGGAACTGGATATACCCCTTGCCTTCGCCTGATCCGTGGACTTGGTTGGTGATCACGCTGTTCACGTCGGCCTTGTCGGCAAACACGGTTCCCCAGGCTTGTCCGGCCCTGCGCAAGGACTGTAGAAAAAAACGGCTCTGGCTCAGTTTCGGTGGTGACCAAGCGTGATCGTGGGCGATAAAGACGCGCTTAAGACGAATTGGCTGGTCAGAAGGATGTCATAGCCCAGTCCGGTGAGCACGGTCAGGGGCGAGCACACGGTCTCACAAACATCTGGTGAGGAAACCGCCCAGCTCCGCGACGTCGGCGCGATGCGCACGCTCCGTTACCACCGAAAGTGAGCCAGAGCCGTTTGATTGACAGACCCATCTACCGGCCAAGCACAGCATGGCGATCGTAGGGAGCCGCGTCGGAGAATCTGAGCTACCTGTTCAGGTCTTCCTGTGAGTTCGGCGGCAGGCTCAGCACCTCGTCGACCGCTTGGCTGATGATCTCGGGTTGCTCGAACGGAATCTGGTGACTGGCCCGTTCAGCGACCATCATCTGCCCATGCGGGGACTGGTCGGCCAGAGCGTGATGGTCGGCGTTGAGATGCTCTAGATGCGTTTTGGGCATCCGCGGCCGTCGGCCTGCCGTGATCACGCGGATGGGCACGGGCGGCAATCCGCTCTCCTGACGCGCCTGGGCGACCTCGCGCATGGCGTTCTGCATCCCGGTCAGGGTGACGGCCAGTTCGCGCAGCGGCTGCGCGTTGGTGCCGCCGAATATCGCACGCAGGCGCAGTAGCCGTGGGGCAAGAAGGAACGACAGATCGCGTACGAGCGCTGAGCCTGGCGGGGTTCCGCTGGCGGTCGGATCCACGAAGATCAGTCCCGCCACGTCACTGGGATGGCGGGTGGCATACAACTGGGTGACGAGCCCGCCGTAGGACCAGCCTACGAATACCGCCGGCAGTTCAAGATGCAGGGCGTGAAGAAGTCGGTGCAGGTCGTCGGCCATCTCGGCGACGGTACGGGCCTGCGATCCGCCGGAGCGGCCAACGCCGGCCCGGTCGTAGGTCAGCACGGTGGCCCGCTCGGCCAACGTGCGCTCCAGGTCCTCTCCCCAGCCGCCTATGCCCTGGCCTGAGCCGCCGCAGTCGAGAACCACGGTAGGACCTTTCCCGCGGACCTGTGCGCAGAGCGCGTGATCGCCTACATCGACCATCACCGGCGTTGGAACATCGTTGCTTCCTGGTCTCTCATCCCATTCCATGACGTCAACTTAGATTGACAATCATTTTTGTGTCAACTGGGGTTGACGCATGGCCGAAGGCCTCAGCGCGGGCAGGCATGATCGCATTCGTGCGATTGCCGCGGATGGGTCGTATCTGGTCAACGCCTCTGACGATCAGACGGCGCGATCGTGGAGCACTCGCATAGGTCGGCTTCCTCATCGCCCTTACGAGAGGTGGTGATGCCTTGCGGCGGTGCGGCCTGGTGCGGTGCGTTGATAGGTACGGCGGGACCACGGGCCGTGCGGCGGCGCGCCGCGCCGCCGTCTTGATCGTCCTTCTCAAGTTCCACAAGGAGTCTCAGAGGCTCGACCGGGAGGCGGCGGGGGGCAGGGCTGGGATCTCGGGTGGTGCGCGCCGGACGGAAGCCCGATCGATGCCGGGGACGACTGGGGCGACTGGGAGGAACTCCTGCGACTCGCCGAGATCGACAAGGGCGTCCGTGTTCACGACGCGCGCCACACGGCCGCCACGCTCCTGCTCGTACAGGGGGTGGACATCCGGGTGATTCAGGCAGTCCTCGGCCACTCCCGGCTGACCACGATCAAGCGGTACACCCACATCACGGAGACGCTCGCGATCGAGGCGGCGGGCCGGATGGGGCGGGCGCTGTGGGGCGGCTGGCGGCAACGGACCGGTCATAACCGCGACTGGAAAAGCAACCGGGCAGGCTTCCCGATCATGGAAAAGGGAAGCCTGCCCAGCTCATTGGGGTAGGGCGCCTGGGACTCGAACCCAGAACCTACGGATTAAAAGAAGTCGATTCAATCAAGGTCTGAGGCTCTGGCCTGCGGGCGCGGTGTCCGTGGACGTTCGCTGAGTTCCGGCGTCGTTCGCCCTCTTGGCTGTACTTATGGCTGTACAGCCAAGGCTCCCTCAATGGCCTGATCGCCTCCTTATCAGGACTGTCCCGGCCATGATCAGTGACTCGGAACTTGGTCCTGACCGGTGCTGGACGGGTGTGGACATGAGCCGCCATGTGCCTCTGTTGCGGTACTACCGGACCATCGAAGATCAAAGCAGTTGCACAGCAGGGAGCCAACGGCACATGATCAGAAACATGGCTGGCCTGCCTGACCCCTTGCCTGTGTTCTTCGACTGCGGTTGCTCGAACATCTACTACTGCCCGCGAGCTGGTGAAGTCGAGTGCCCTCGACACAGTGGTTTCGATGTTTGCTGCGACGCGCTTGAGCAGCACATCTCGATTCGTGCCACTACCGGCCATCAGGAGGCTCCGGGACAGAGGGAGAGAAAGAAGTACCCGTAGGCCAGGCCCTGAATGGTCTCAACGTCTACTCGCTTCCCGAAGGATGGACCGCTCTGGGCGCGATAGTTCTCGTGAAGTGCCTTGATGAGGAAGGTCACTCCTCATGGGCCTTCAGGACCACGGATGGGCTGAGCGATGAGGAACTTCTTGGTGCCCTGACTGTCCGAACCGATCTCCTCCGCCGCAAGTTATATGACGCGTACACGAGTGACGACGATGATGAATAAGATCAGGTGCTCTTCCAGCGACAACATCAGCTTGGGAAGTCTCTATCGCATCTGGTCGCTGAGCTGGGAGGATGCTGACCTGCGGGGGAGTGCTTCGAGTACCCGTGATTGCCCGTGAGTCCCCCTTGATCACCCTCCTGACGGGCACGCGAGGGGCATGGGGAGCATCTGCACCTTCGTCGCCCTGGTGCTCGGTGGGCCGGGGTTGAGGAACGAATCCCCGGACCGTCGATCGCCCCCAACCCTGTACGCAGATCAGCCACCATCAGGCGATCGTGAGAGTGGTACCAGGCACCGAGTAACTGAAAAATTACAGGACGCTGGCCTCGTGCCCTTGTAGGCTTCCCATACCGTCGCAGGCAAATGCTGAATGGGAGCTCAGGCTAGCGTCTTGCGCGTTAGTTCCTCTTTTCAGGGGTGAGCCGGTTCGAGTCCGGTAGCCTGCGGCGGCTTTGCATATTTGCAGGCAAGGGTCTCGATGGAAGATGCGAGGCCAGGCGGCGGTGCGGCCTTGGTGCGGCGGCTGAGGGCCGAGTGCGGCGTGTGGACGGTGCGGTGGGCGGCCCGTGGTCCCGCCGCCGGCCGAGACCGGCGCCCACGCCGCACGCTCGGACGGCG
>NZ_JBEXUE010000710.1:0-3785 GCF_040614275.1 Streptosporangium sp. NPDC006013 | reverse complement strand
AGACCGTTGCCCGCCGTGCCGCTGACCTGGACCGTGGCCGTCTGCCATGCCGACCATGAGCCCGCCGCGCCGGACGACGTGGAAGCCCGCACGCGGGCGGACGTCGGGCGGGGCCGCCGGGGGTCAGCGGGCCTCGTGGCGCCGCTGGCAGGCGATGCAGTACCGGGCGAGCGGACGGATCTTCAGCCTCTCGAAGGGAATGTCCGCTTCGCAGCCGGCGCACCGGCCGTAGCTGCCGGCGTCAAGGCTCTCCAGGGCCCGTCTGGTCTCCGCGAGGTCGCGGCCCGCGGCGGCGAGGGCGACGAGCTCGTCCTGCCGGGACGCGACCTCCCCGTCCTCCACCGAGGCTTCGAGCTCGTTCACCCGGGTGGTACGCCACAGGAGCTGCTCGTCCAGCTCCTCGCGGATGATCCGGGCCTGCACGCTGCTGAGACGGGTGCCCTCACTGTTGACTGACATGATCGGAAGTCCTTTCCAAAGCTGAGAACGCCAAGCGGCGCACGTGGCCGCGCTCGTCATCGAGTTCGCCCGGCGGGGCCTGGTCGCGGCCTCGCGGGCATGGCGTGAAACGGGCCGGAGTACGGCCCGATGGAACCTGCGGGGTATCGGCCGGAGCGGGGGTGTGCACAGAGCCGCGGCCGTTCCACGACTCTGTCCGGTGACACGCGGACACGGCGGACGGCAGAGCGCGCACCCGGGTGTTCGGTGAACACCGGCGCGCGTACGCCACCCGCCGGTCGAGCGCGTGGCCCGACAGGTGGTGAAGGGGAATGGATCGGCTAGATCAGGGGCGGGCTGCGCGAGCCCGAGGTCCGGTGAGTGGCCAGCTGGGGGCTGCGCACCATGTCCGGATCCCGCCACGCGGGGGACAGGAGCGGTAACAGGTTCGCCAGATCGGAGGCGGAGCGCTGGTGCAGCCGCCGGAGGGCCGGCAGGTGCTCGAAGGCGCCGGCGGATGCCCGCGGCATGGTCGACGACTGTTCGAGCCAGTTCCCGGGCTCCCAGATGTCGCCGATCGCTCCGGCGGACCGCTGGACGGGGCCGCCGCCGTACGAGGCCGGGGCCAGGGCGGCGAGCAGCAGGGCGGCCAGAACCAAGCCCACCACCACGGACAGGGCGGTGGACTCACGTGGGGTTCGCCACGAGGTCGCCATGCTGCCGACCATAGCCCAACCAGCGAAAACAGGCACACGCCCAGTCCGGCGCCCCTGGACTCGCCGATCCCGGACCCGACGGCGTGCCGGCGCGGACGAGCGGTGGAACCAGCCCCTTCGCCCGGTCTGGCCAGGAAGATCTACCGGAACCCGGCCCCGGCAAGCGGCAGTTCAGCAGCTGCCAAGGCGGGCGCGTCAGGCTGTTCCGTATGTCGTTCCTACCAAGAACCCATGAGATTCCCGCGGGTGTGGAGCATGAGCGGTTCCGCATCCGGCCCATCACGGTGCACGACGCGGTGCGTGACTTCGACGCCGTGATGAGCAGCGCCGCCCGGCTGCGGGAGCGCTTCCCGCTGTGGGGCGGCTGGCCGCTCGACGGCATGACGCTGGAGGACAACCTGATCGATCTGGCCTGGCACCAGAAGGAGGCGCTGCTGCACAGGTCGTTCAACTACGCGGTGATGAGCCCCGACGGCTCCCGCCTGCTCGGGTGCGTCTACGTCGATCCCCCGGAAAGGCAGGGGGCCGACGCCGACGTGTCGTTCTGGGTACGGGCCGACGAGGAGGGCACCGGCCTGGAGGAGGAGCTGGAGCCGGTGGTCCGCGCCTGGTTGCGCGATGCGTGGCCGTACGCCTCGGTCCGCTGGCCGGGCAGGGAGATCTCCTGGCGGGAGTGGGATCTCCTGCCGCCATACCCTGGAGGGTCGTGAGAGCGGGATCGGGGCGGCGAGAGTCCAGCACCGGATGGGGTTCGCCGCTCCGTCCGTTCAGTCGCTGACCCGGCTGCGGTTCTGGTAGAGGAGATCGGCGTACTCGGGGTGGCGGCTGATCCAGGCCAGATAGAAGGGGCAGGTGGCCAGCACGCTCAGCCCCGACTCCCGCGCCGCGTCCAGAGAGACGCGAACCAGCGCGGAGCCGATTCCCTTGCCCTCGTGGACCGGGCCGACCTCGGTGTGCACGAACGCGATCAGGTCCGGCGTGCGGATGTACTCCGCGAACCCCACGACCTCGGACCCGCCTTCCAACCGCGCCTCGTAGCGGCGTGCCTCGGGCGCGTCGGTGACCTTGACCGTCATATGTCCTCCTCGGCTTCGATCGCGTTCGGCCTCCCCGGCCCGGCACGGCCGGGCGGAGTCGTCCGCGATCGGTGAGATGTCAGCTGGGGCAGCCCGAAGGACTGGTACGGACGAATGTAGCCGACCGTGTCCCATGCTTTATCGCCCCGCCTTCCCGTCCGCCCGGCAACCGGTCAGGTCGCCGGGCCGGCACCGTACCGGAGCAGGACATCGGCAGCGCCGTCCCACGTGCCGGTGGTGCGGCTGAACGACGGCCGCCGGTCGGTGGACCGGCGGCCGTGCGAACGTCAGGCGGGGTCAGCGGGCGTCGCGGACCTTCACCTTCTCCTTGCGGAAGTTGTTGCCCTTGCCGTCCGGCTTGTAGTTGTTCTCGACGTTGCCGGCGATGTCAACGGCGAACCAGTGCACCTCGGTGGTCTTGTCGATCGTGATCTGCTGTGCGCTCTCACGCATTCCCGCGGCGGCGAGCTTGGTGGAGCTCAGCGTCGGGCGGCTGCCGTCCAGCGTGTAGTACACGTTGGCGGGCTCGTCGGTCTCGAAGGTGAACGTGGCCGAGGTGCTGGTCTGCCCCGTCACGCTCAGCTCCGACTTCGGCTGCTTGTTGTCGTCGGAGAAGGACCTGGCGACCTCCAGGATGCCGATCTGACCGGCGGCGAACTCCATCGCCTCCTCGTGGCCCTCCTCGAACGGCGGCTGGAAGCCGACCGCCTGGAAGCGCTTGGTCTCCGGGTTGTAGACGTCCGCGCCGACCTCGAAGTCCCAGCCGATGATGCCCCGGTTGTACCAGTGCTCGTCGGCGCTGTTACCGGCCGCGGAGTACAGCACATCCGTCACCGGGCCGGTGCGACCCGGCCAGATCGCCGTACCGCGCCAGGACTGGACCGCGGACAGGATGTGGTCGGAGGCCTTCCAGAAGAAGTTCTCCGTGCCGTAGTCGACCCGCGGCAGCAGCTCGCGCCCGGCGGCCTTGTAGGCGCCCGGAGGCCACATGAAGTAGCCGCCGTAGGAGTGCGTGTTCATCGCGAACTTGATGTTCGGGAACTGGTTGGTGAGCCAGACCTGGTTGCGCGCCTCCGGCTCGGACAGCTCGGCCGGGCCCGCGAAGGTGTCGCTGGTGCAGACCGTCGAGGCGCCACTGTAGCCGTCGAACACCGACCCGACCGAGAAGTTGCGGTTCAGGTCCACGCCCCAGGAGTTGCGCCGTGCCGGGTCGCCGTTGGTCGCGTCACAGTGGTTGAACATGTTGCGGCGCTGCATGTTGTAGTCGTACATGCTGTAGTGCCCGCCGTCGGGGTTGGACGTGGGCATGATGAAGATGTCGAGGTCGTCGACCAGCTTCTTGGTCTGCCCGTCACGGGCGTAGTTGCGCAGCAGCCGCTCGGCGGTCTCCAGGCAGACCAGCGGGGTCACCCATTCACGGGCGTGCTCCTGGCAGTAGAGGAACACACCGGTCTTCGAACCGTCGCGCTTCTTGCCGATGCGCAGCACCTTCGTCTGGAACGGGTCGCGCGAGACGGTGGCCGGCGCCTTGAGGTTGTCGGTCAGCTTCGTCGCC
>NZ_JBEXUE010000709.1:0-3795 GCF_040614275.1 Streptosporangium sp. NPDC006013 | reverse complement strand
GACATCCCGATCCGCGGCACCCGCGCCTCTCGCCTGGAACGACTCGGCGCTGAACTCGGCCTAGCCGCGTGAACCGAATCGGCCAACAAAATCGTCCATGCCCGGGGAGGTCCGATGGACCTCGGGGGATGAAGGCGCGCGTGGACGATCGCCTATCGTGACGCCGTGGACCTTTCCCGGCACCTGCGGCATTTCCTCGTCGTCGCCGAAGAACTGCACTTCGGCCATGCCGCGGAGGTGCTCGGCATCGCCCAGCCGCCGCTCAGCCAGTCGATCCAGCGGCTGGAGCGCGAGCTCGGCGCCGAGTTGTTCGACCGCTCGCGCCGCCAGATCGAGCTCACGGCGGCGGGGCGGCTTCTCGTCGGGGAGGCCAGGCGGTTCCTCGCGGGCGAGGAGCGCCTGCGGACGATGATGCGTCAGGCCGGTGAAGGCGAGCTGGGAACCCTCCGCGTCGGGGTACCCCCGGAGATCCCGGCCGTGACGCTCCACGCCCTGCTGCGGCGCGTCACCGAGGACACCCCGGGGCTACACCTGGAGCTCCATGAGCTCACGGTGCCGGAACAGCTCCGCCGCCTGGCCTCCGCCCGGCTCGACGCGGGCCTCGTGCACCACCCCGTCGACACCCCCGGTCTGCTGTACGGCCCCGTCGTGCAGATCCCGCTGGGCGTGGTGCTGCCACGTACCTCCCCCCTGGCACTGGCGCGGTCAGAACCACGACCGGAGCGGTCAGGATCGCGGCCATGGGCGATCGAGCTGGCCGAGCTCGCCGGGCACGATCTCGTCGTCTTCCCCCGCGAGACCTCCCCGGCCTGGTACGACCACCTGCTCGACGTCTGCCGCACGAAAGGTTTCTCCCCGGTGCGGCTCCGGCACGCCCGCAACCCGGAGTTCCTGCTGGGACTGGTGCTGGCGGGCCACGGGGTGGCGTTCGAGCAGGAGGCGATGGCGCGCAGGGAGCCACGGGTGATCTGGCGTCCCCTGGCCGGAGATCCTCTCCGGCGGGGGATCTGCGTCGCCTGGCCGGAACGGTCGGCCCACCCGGGGGCTGCCCGCTTCGCCGTGCTGGCCGCCGAGATCCTCGCCCAGCACGGAACGGCCGGGACACCGTCGACGACACAGCCGACGACACAGCCGACGACACCGTCGCTCGGGCCCCGTCCCTGGTCCGTCGTTTACGCTCCTTGACGTCCTCCCGGCCGCCGGTCCGGTGCGGTGTGACACGAGGAGTTCGACGCCTGTCACATCGCCCCGGCGCCGACCGCGTCCGGCCGCGATTTCCCCGCCACGCTCGGCAGGTTCCGCCTGGTATCAAGGGGACTTCTCATCGCAAAGAATGCTCTACCAGGACAAGACTCCGGCTCTATCGACGATGGGCATGTATGGGTGTAGACAAAGGTTAATTAGCACCAAGAAGGCGACAAATTAACAACTTGTTTGCTCAGGGAACGCCGCTAGAAGATCCCGCGTCATGTTCGGGTCATCGGACAGACGGACGCGGTGACGCCGGCGGGGGAGCCCGTGGTCGCCACCGGGGCTGCCCACCAGAACCTGGTCGCGTTGGAGCACACGAAGTGCCGGCGCGGATGCGAAGGCGAGATTCCGTGAAGCCGATGCGAGGTCGGCTGGGAAGGTCGTCCGCGCCGTCTCCCGCTGAGCCGGGAGTCCTTCCCGCAGACAATCAAGATCGGAGCAAGACCGTGTGCCAGCACATACCCCCCTGTCCGTCCGCGGACGCTTTTGACCATGAGGCGGCGCGTCTCCTGGTCTCTCACCCAGAGCAGGGGTGGGGGCTGCTCTGCAACGGCGTGGTGGTCTTCGATGACACCGGGGAGCTTATGCCCGACGGACGTAGCATTCCCGCCCATCGCGACATTCCCGCCCATCACAGCCACTGCGTCGGGGCGGCATGAGAGCGTTCGCCGCTCCAGCCTCCCCTGTGGCCGCCGACCCGTCCCCGCACCGGGGGACGGCGCCCCGGCGGCTCTTTTCCGTCCCGGTCCCGGCGCCCGGGGCATGGCAGCCGACCGGCGACCGGCAGCCCGAGAAGGTCAGGTGACGATGCGTCGGATCCACCTCCGCAAGCGGTCGCGCTCCGCCGCCCGGATCACCCTGGACCTGCGGACTCCGGCGGGCAGGCGGCTGCCGTACTGACCGCTCCGTCTCACCGGGTGCCGCGTGGCCGCGGCCGCGGGCGACACCGCGGAATGAGCGGCCCTCCGCACCGGTTACAGCGGTACGTGAAGGTTGAAATCTACTCAGACGTCGTCTGTCCCTGGTGCTACATCGGCCACGCCCGCTTCGCCCGCGCCGTCGAGCGCTACCGGGCCAAGGGCGGGGAGGTGGAGGTCGAGTTCAGACCGTTCCAGCTCATGCCGGACGCGAAGTCCAACGGCGAGCTCACGCTCACCTGGGCCGCGAAGAAGTTCGGCGGGGCCGAGCAGGCCGCGCAGATGTTCGGGAGGGTGGGCGGGGTCGCCGCGGAGGACGGGCTGGTGCTGGACTTCGACCACGCGATCCAGGCCAACACCTTCGACGCGCACCGCCTCATCCGGCTCGCCGGAGAGCAGGGCAAGGGGGAGGAGGCGCTGTACGCGCTCTTCCGGGCCCACTTCACCGACGGTCTCGACGTCGGCTCGCGCGAGGTGCTCGCCAAGCTGGCCGGGGAGCTCGGCGTACGGGCGGACCTCGACGGTGAGGACGGCGCGGCGGCGGTGCGGGAGGAGCTGGCCCAGGCCCGTGCCATCGGCGTCAGCTCGGTGCCGCTCTTCCTGTTCGAGGGCCAGTTCGCCGTCTCCGGCGCCCAGCCCGAGGACACCCTGCTCGCCGCCCTCGAAGAGGTCGCCGAGCGCACCGGGCAGTCACCGGCCGCCAGGGCGGTCAAGGCCGCCCAGACCGGCGGGGACGCCTGCGACGACGAGGGCTACTGCGCCGTCTGACGACGCCGGGCCCGCGAGGGGGAGGTCAGCCGGGAAGGCCGGGCAGGCCGAGCTCGCCGGAGCGGTGGTGGCGGCGGCACAGGACCTGGTAGCGGATCGGAGCGGCGCCGGTGTCGCCGATGACCACCTGCTCGCCGGTACGGGTCATGCTGCCGCCGACCACCCGGGCGTTCAGGCGCCCGGGGCGTCCGCACCAGCACAGGACCTCGACCTGGAGGCGGTTGATCTCGTCGGCCAGCTCGAAGAGCCGCTGGGCGGCGGGGAACATCCGCGAGCGGAAGTCCGAGGCCAGGCCGAAGGCGTAGACATCGATGCCGTAGTCGTCGGTGAGGTCGGCGAGCTGCTCGATCTGGGCGACCGTGTAGAAGCACGCCTCGTCGCAGATGACGTAGTCGATGGGCTGGTGCGCGCGGACCAGGGCCACCAGATCCAGGTCGTCGTCGACCTCGACGGCCTCGCTGCCCAGACCGATCCGGCTGGTGACCTGCGCGTTGCCCGAGCGGTCGTGTTTGGTGAGCACCAGGCCGCGCCTGCCCTGGCGGCCGTGGTTGTAGTTCATCTGCAGGGCCAGGGTGGACTTGCCGCAGTCCATCGGGCCGAAGTAGAAGCGCAGCACCCCGTCCCGGGAGACGGCGGGAACGGCGGAGAGGGCAGACGTTTCGGTCACGGGGCGCCAGCCTAGTACTTCTGGCGCGGTCAGCGATCTCCACCCCTGGTGACCGATTTGTCGCTTTCGTTGACCGTATGATCCCCGTGGTGCCGGGGCCGGGCTCAGGCCGGTGATCGTGCACGGGGGAGGCCCGCAGATCAACGCCCACCTCGACCTGCTCGGCATCGAGTCCACCTTCACCGCCGGGCT
>NZ_JBEXUE010000708.1:0-3834 GCF_040614275.1 Streptosporangium sp. NPDC006013 | reverse complement strand
GCTTCGAGGACGAGCACCTTGGGGCCGGCCAGGACCTGGGCGTGGCGAGCCGGATCGTGGCCGCCGAGATCGAGCGCCCCCGCGTCGGGCCGATGCGCGACATCGTGGCCACCATCCAGCCCGAGCAGGACGAGCTGGTCCGTGCCGGGCTTGAGGAGTCGATCTGCATCCAGGGGGCGCCGGGCACCGGCAAGACCGCCGTTGGACTGCACCGGGCCGCCTACCTGCTCTACACCCATCGGCAGCGGCTCTCGCGCACGGGCGTGCTGATCCTCGGCCCCAACCGGGCGTTCCTGAGGTACATCGCGGCCGTGCTCCCGGCGCTCGGCGAGGTCGACGTCGAGCAGACGACCATGGCGGGGCTGCTGGCGAGAGAGCCGCTCAGGGGAGCCGACGGCGAGGAGGCCGCGGCCGTCAAGCACGACGTCCGCATGGCGGAGGTGCTGCGTCAGGCGCTGTACCGGCGGGTGACGGCCCCGTCGGGTCCGATCACCGTCCCCGACGGCTCCCACCGCTGGCGGGTGGGACAGGAGAAGTTCGGTGCCATCGTGGACGCCGTCCTGCGGGAGGCGACCTCGTACGGTGTGGGCCGCGAGCGCGTACTCTCGCGTACCGTGGCCGTCCTGCTTCGGCAGGCGGAGGCACGCGGCCGGAACACGAGCGCCGCCTGGACCCGTGGGATGACCAGGGCCCTCACCGCGCACGTCGACGCGGTGTGGCCCGCCGTCCGGCCAGAGGAGGTGCTGGCGGAGCTGCTCGGCGACCCCGCGGTGCTGGCCGGGGCCGCGGACGGGGTCCTCACCCCCGGCGAGCAGTCGGCCATCCTGTGGACCAGGCCGCCGCGCTCGTTCAGGAGCGCCAGGTGGTCGGCGGCCGACGCCGTACTTCTCGACGAGATCTCGGGCCTGCTGGAGCGCCCTCGCGGATACGGTCACGTCATCGTCGACGAGGCGCAGGACCTCTCACCGATGCAGTGCCGGGCCGTCGCCCGCAGGAGCGAGCACGGCTCGATCACCGTGCTCGGCGACCTGGCGCAGGGCACCACGCGGTGGGCGGCCCGCGGCTGGCGCGAGCACCTGGCCCACCTGGGCAAGCCGGACGCGAAGCTGACCGCCCTGACCACGGGTTTCCGGGTGCCCGCCGCCGTCGTCGCGATCGCCAACCGCCTGCTGGAGGAACTGGCCGTGGACGTGCCCAGGACTCGCTCGTTCCGTACGGACGGCCGTCTCGGGGTCCACCGGACACCCGACCTCGCCGGCACCGCGGTCCGCGCGGTGCGCGACGCGCTCGGCCATGAGGGCTCGATCGCGGTGATCGCCGCCGACGCGGCCCTCGGCGAGCTGGTGACGGCGCTGAGGGCCGAAGGCATCGAGGTCGCCACGCTCGACGACGTCGCCTCCGCGGCCCGCGTCACCGCCGTCCCCGCGGCAATGGCCAAGGGTCTCGAATACGACCACGTGGTGGTGGTCGAGCCCGCCGAGATCGCCGCAGCCGAGACCCGAGGACTCAACCGGCTCTACGTCGTGCTGACCCGGGCCGTCTCGCGACTGGACGTACTGCACACCCGCCCGTTACCCGCCTGGCTCGCGCCACCGGCCGACGTTCAGGAGTGATCGGGAGCACCCGGCCACCGGGGCTTCGGAACGGCCGCGTCCACATCACCGAGCAGGCCGCCGAAGCCCTTCCCCGCCTGGGGGGGCGCGCACGGTCGCGGTCGGCACCGCCGTCACGCATCCGGCCGGCATCGCTCGCTGGTTCACGGCCGCCCTCGAAGACGCCCTACCCCCGGACTGAGCGGAGGCGGCCTCCGCCGGGACGCTAGCCGACGGCGGCGAGGATCCTGTCGAAGGCCGGGGTGAGCCTGCCGGCGGTGGCCGCATCCGCGTTGACCAGATAGACGTTCACCACTCGATCGGCACCTCCCACCAGGCCCTCCACGATGGAACCGTTCCGGTCGCACACGATCGCACCGTCAGCCGCGGCTGAGTCGCCGACCTTGCCGCCGTACTCGGTGCACGTGTCGGTGAAGTCCTTCCTGATCGTGGCCGCATCCGCTCCGGTGGCGACGTCGGCTCGCAGGACCAGCGGATCCGAGCCGTCCTGGGGAGCGTCCGCGGCCGTGTAGAGGCAGGCCGTCACTTTGATCGATTCGGCGGTCTCCAGCGGGTGGTCGTCTTTCCTCTCCTGCAACGCCCAGCTCAGGGATGTGGCCTTGGAAAGGGCTTCCGGAGTGAGCGGGCAGCCGCCCGACGGCTGCGCCTGACCGCCGGGGGATTCACCGGACGCGGCCGGTGACCCGCATCCGGCGAGGAACACGCCGGATGCGACGAGAACCAGCGCTCTCGTAGTGAAGAACCGCACGGCCACGACACCGTCCTTTCGCCTGCCCGCCGGAACGGCCCCCGGCGTTTCAAGGCGGACGTGCCGGGGCCGACCGGGACTTCGCCGGTGAATACGTACGACACGGCGCCTCGGCAATACGATCCGAGTTCGCCGTGGATGAGCAATGACAGCGTGACCGCCGGCAACGTACGCGTCAAGGAGCGCCGGCGCAGTCCGACGGGACACGGTCGCCGGGAGTGCTGTGCAGGCCGTCCGTGACCATGGCGCCGTGATTCACCGCGGCGGTGTAATGGTCGCCGCCGGTTTCGTGGTGGTGACTCGTCTTGGTCCGGACGTCTCGGGTGGCGGGGCGCGCGACACCTGTCAGGTTCTTCACCTCCAGCAGTGGGTTACGTATCAAATGCCCTTTTCATCCCGTTATCGCGATGCGATGGGTTGCTCTTTAATGCTGGAATTCACTGGAATTGAAGGGAGACCAGTGGAACTCCTGTTACGCTCCGGGCCGTGAGTGATTCACTGGACGCGCTGGAACGGCGAATAGCCGACCTCCGCGCCGAGGTGCGACGGGCGGTCAAGGCGAAGGAGAACTCGCTCGCCCGGTCGCTGCGCGGGGAGTTGCGCAGAGCCGAACAGGCATGGGACGCGGCGATAACCTCCGAGGCGCCGACGCCCGCGCGCGAGCCCGAGACCTCGCTGCTGCCCATCAGGGAGCAGGTGCACCAGGCGCTGGCCATGCTGGGCGTGCCGACCTCGGCCAAGCTCATCGTGGCGGTGAACGACGCGTTCTTCTCCCGCGAGCTCCGCGGCTCACAGCTGACCAGCCTGCGCCGAGACGAGGAGCGCTCGTTCCGCGGCGACCCCTACGCCAGGCCGTACTACCTGTGCGCCGCACTGACCGACCGGCTCTCCCCCGCCCGGGGGCTGCTCGCCGACAGCACCTGGCCGGCCGAGTCGCGGGTGCTGGGACCGCTGAGCCCTCGCGTCGACTTCCTCACCTCGACCATGCGCATCGCCGAGCACCTGGCGCGGCTGGCCGAGCCGCCGGCGGGGGCGGTGCGGCTGCTGTCGCGGATGGCGCAGAACATCCCGGGCGCCGTCGAGGGCTTCGCCCCGGCCAACCCCGCGACCGCGATCCGCGCGGCGCGAGCCGAGCTGGAGGTGCACCGGGCCGCTGACACCGCGCAGCGGGCCGAGGTGGCGGTGCGGGCGACGAGGCAACTACCGGACGCCGAGCGCCTGTTCGGCGTCACCGCGATGAACACCTTGAGGGGGGCCTGTTGAAGACCAGGCTGGACGGGGGGACCCGCGCATGAACAGCCTTCGGGAGAGGGCCTTCCTGAACAGGCTTGACGAGCTGCGCGGGACGATGCCCGCCCGCCCGCACGACGCACGGGCCCAAACGTGGTCCATCATTCTCGGTAGGCACAGTGCGACGAAGAGATCACAGTGTGTCAAGGGAGAGAGGACCGGTCGGGACTAAGTGTGCCAGCC
>NZ_JBEXUE010000707.1:0-3840 GCF_040614275.1 Streptosporangium sp. NPDC006013 | reverse complement strand
GCCGAGTCCTCGGCGACGACCGACAGGATCTCGATCGTGGTGGGCCCGGCCGGATAGTCCTGGTCCTGCTTCTTTAGAGGCTGCGGCCGACCGGTGCACGCGGCCCGATCCCGTGGCCGCGGGACGAGCGTCATCGGTACGGGCGGATCCGGGGCCACCGCCGGTCATGGGGCCGCACGGGTCCGGCGTGTCCGGCGTGTCCGGGACACGCCGGATCCCGGTGACCTTCCGCCCAGGAAGGTTGGAGCACCAGGCGGTGTGCTCGACCGGGGGGCGTCCCGCGTCCCGGTCGGCTAGCCCCGTTTTCCGCACCTGCCGCATCGCTACAGACCGGTGTTTGATTCAGTGCAGAGGGTAATCGGGCCAGGTAAATCGAGGTCATGTGTGGAATGCGGGGCTAGCATGATCCAGACGATGCCCGACCGCGCAGCGAACGGATCCGCCCATGACGACCACCATCACCGTGATCGGCGGCCCGACGGCCATACTGGAACTCGGCGGGCTGCGCATCCTCACCGATCCGACCTTCGATCCGCCGGGAGATCACCCCGTCGGGCCGCTCACGCTCACCAAGACCATCGGCCCGGCACTCTCCCCGGCCGACGTCGGCCGGGTGGACCTGGTACTGCTCAGCCACGACCAGCACCCCGACAACCTGGACAGGCTGGGCCGCCAGATGATGTCCGCCGCGCCGCTGACCCTGAGCACGCCCGAGGCCGCCGCGCGCATCGAGGTCACCCCGATGCACCCCTGGCAGCACCACGACGTCGGCCGGGTACGCGTCACCGCCGTTCCCGCCCTGCACGGCCCGCCGGGATGCGAGCCCATCGTCGGCCAGGTCACCGGCTTCGTGCTCACCGGCGACGGGCTGCCCACCATCTACATCAGCGGGGACAACGCCTCGCTGGAGTACGTGGAGCTCATCGCCGGGCGGTTCCCGGTCGTCGACGTCGCGCTGCTGTTCGGCGGCGCCGTCCGCACGCCCATGTTCGACGAGCGGCTCACCCTGAACGCCGCCGAGATGGTGATCGCCGCGCGCCTGCTGAAAGCCCGGCACGTCGTGCCGCTCCATGTCGAGGGCTGGACCCACTTCACCGAGGGCCAGACGGACGTGCACGCCGCCTTCTCCGAAGCCGGTCTCGACGATCTGCTCGTTTCTCCCACTCCGGGACGACCGGTCTCCCTGGGGCCTGTCCACACATGATCATCCCAGGTGCGGCTGGATGATCGTTCGTGGTGCGACGAGGTGAACCGACAAGGCCTGGCAACGGATCGAGCCCCTGCTGCCCGTCACGGACGGCAGGAGGCGCCCCCGGCGCGACCGGCGCGACCGTCGCGAGGTCGTCAACGGCATCCCGTGGCGGCTGCGCACCGCACCTGACCGGCGGCAACATCGTGGACTGCGCCGCCTTCGAAGTGGTGATGGCGGCCTTTCGCCTCGCGGGACGGACCTGGGGGGACTTCGGGGCTTGGCCGGGCGGCCCTATCTCCCACCTCCGTGTCGCAGAACGGATGCCGGGGATCGTGTCCGCAGCCGGGGCAGGCGGTGCCGTCGGCGATGTCGGCGGCCAGCTTTCTGAGCACGTCGTCGAACCGGCGCAGATGCTCGTAGTCGCCGAAGGCGGGATCACCGACGAACTTAACGCAGTAGTCGGCGATGGCCGGCGGGGAGTGCCGGGTGAGGGCCTCGGAGATCCTTTTCAGCAGCCGGGAGCGTAGCCAGGCCGGAGCGCGGCGGTAGTGGTCGGGCAGCCTGCCGAGCAACTCGGCGGCCATTCGGGACAACTCTTCCGGGTTCGCCGCAGGCGTCGGTGCGGCGCCCGGCCCCTTACGGTCCGCAGGCTCGCCTACGGCGAGAAGAGGTGGGTTTTCGCTGATCTTCTCGGGGTTCTGGTCTTCTTGCTTTGCTGCTCTTCTTATACGGGTGGGTTTTCCTATGTTGGGTTTCCCGGCGTAGGCCGCGACCTGGGGTTTCACGGTGTCCGTGCTGGTCGGGGCCAACGGCGGGTTTTCCGGCGCGGGCTCGTGGCCGGTGAGTCGCGGCGACCAGGGGTCGCAGATGATGTAGGTGACGGCGCCGAGCCTGCCGTCGCGGCCCCGCTCGCGTTCGCGCAGCAGGTAGCCGTACGCCTCCAGCTCCCCGATGGCGGACCGGGCCGCGTCCCGGCCGTCCGGGGCGGCGCAGACGATGGTCTTCTCCGAGACCCGGAAGCCGGTCGCGTGCGAGGTCAGCCAGGCCAGCAGGCCGCGCGCCTTCCATGACAGCCGCAGGTCACGGATCCAGAGGTTGGATATCCGGGTGAACCGGTCGGAGGGTGGCTTCGCCTGCCGGATGCTCATCGCCCGCCCTCCGAGACCGAGGAGACGATCGTCTGGCGGGAGAGGATGTTTGATACGGGCGCGGGCGCGCGGGTACAGTCGAGCACGGATCTTTCTCCTGGTCTAGCAGGGTGAATTGATCAAGGCCCTGGGACGGTGTTGGTAGCACCGGCTCGGGGCCGTCTTTCTTTTTCCGGGGACCGGCTCGCTCACGCCCTTCCGGGCGCCGTGGCACGGTCTGTCGTTCCGGCCCGCCCGCTCACCCGGGCTCGCCGATCTCTCGGCAATCCCCAATGAGCTGGGCCGACGCGCCTTTTTTAGCACACACCGCCCGGACGTTTCCGCTGCTCTTGGAACATCTCCGAGTGTTGTATCCGGCACCCGCCGCCCAGCGCTGGGGGAGGGGCATCAGTGACTCGGTACTGTCCAAACTGAAGTCAACGAGTTGACGGCCAAGGGCATTCTCAAGGAGTGGGACACACTACTCGCCGAAGCTCAACAGGACATGAGCCAGGATGACGAGGAGGAGGCCAAGTGAATGAGTTCCGGGTCACGGCCCAGCGGTCCGGTGGCTGGTGGGCGCTGGAGATCGAAGGGCCGGGATTGCGGCGCCCGGCGCATACTCAAGTGCGGCGGCTCGATCAGGCCGAGGAGACGGTACGCGATCTACTGGCCCTTCGCTTCGACATCGACGACCCGGCCGTGACGGCTTGGCAGATCACGGTGGTTCCCGTCCTGGGGGAGGAACTCGCCGCGGAGGTCGCGCGGACCAGGGAGATCCGCCAGGAGGCGGACCGGTTGCGTGATGACGCGGTCAGTCGTTCCCGCGAGGCCGCGCGCCGTCTGCACGAGCAGGGGCTTCCCCATCGGGACATCGGCTTGCTACTCGGAGTCTCCCACCAGGCGGTCAGCAAGCTCCTCGCTGGTTAGTACTCCAGCCGTAGATCGTGATGGTCTGGATGAATATCGTCGCCGTATGCCTGAACTGATCACGCCCACCACGCACTTGCACTCCGCCTGGCTTGAGGCGCATCACGAGTGGGGCCCGGGCCTCCACGAGGACGGATTCGGGCTGGGGCCGTCCGACGAGGTCGACTCGCCGGACGGATTCGCGACCTGGGTGGCGAGACTGGCTGAGGAGTCGGATCCGGCGAAGCCGGTGGAGACCGGCCGAATGAGTTGCATGTATCGGTGGATCGTCGAGGGCGACCGGGTGCACGGCGGGATCGCGCTGCGGCACGGGCTCAACGACTACGTGCTGCAGTTTGGCCACATCGGGTACGGTATCCGACCGTCTTCACGTCAGCGTGGGCTGGCCACCTGGGCGCTGGGCCGGATGCTCGACGAGGCGCGGGCACTCGGTCTGGACCGGGTGCTGATCGTCTGCGAAGTCGACAACCTCGCCTCGGTGAAGACGATCGAGCACAACGGCGGCGTCCTCGAAGGCGTACGGGACACCGAGTACGGTCCCGCACGGCGCTACTGGATCAAGATCTAGTTTGTGATCTTACTGGCGGAACC
>NZ_JBEXUE010000706.1:0-3847 GCF_040614275.1 Streptosporangium sp. NPDC006013 | reverse complement strand
TCTCCGACGTCCTGCCGGAAGCGCTTCACCAGCGTGTGGTCGATGGTCACGGCCTGGCTCCGCTCGACGGCTCGACGGGCACGCCCATGACCGGCTCGGGAGCGCTGACCTGTGCGGCGAGGCGGCCGCCCAGCTCCCGGGCGGTGCGGATCAGCAGGGAGCGGTCCAGGCGCCCGCCCCACTGGCCGCGCAGCAGCTCCGCGCCCTTGGGGTCGTGCGCGAGCCCGCTCACGAAGGCGAGGTTCCTGCCGGTGCCCACGACGATCCGGCGGACCTCCTCGATCGTCGTGCGGTACTGCCGGGGGTCGGCGATCACGACCACGCCCACCTGCGGCTCGCGAGGCATGATCTGCAGGCGTTCCCGCAGGTGAGCGACATGGTCCAGGCTCGCCCTGGTGAACAGCACCACCAGCGAGGCCTCCGCGGTCAGCTCGGCCAGCTGGGGGTGGCCGCCGAGGCGTCCGCAGTCGGCCAGCACGTCGGCGCCGGGCATCGTGGCCAGTGCCCGGCCGAGCGGACCCCAGAGCCAGGTCAGCCCGGCCGCCTGTTCACCGTGGGTCAGCCCCGCCAGTATGTCCAGACCACCGATGATCTTCTGGGTGTGCTCGTGGATCTGTTCCGGGTGCAGGCCGCGCCGGGCCGTGGCCCCCAGGGTGAGCAGGCCCCTGGCCGGGTTGAGCACGCCGCCGTCGGCCGCGGGCAGGCGGTAGGCGAGATCTCCGCCCGCCGGGTCGCACTCGGCGAGCAGCACCGGGCGCGGCCAGATCGCGCCGAGCGCGGTGGCCGCCGTGGTCACTCCGGGCGCGCCCTTGTCCGCGGCCAGCACGATGAGCGCCACGTCAGCGTGCTCCCGGCAGCTCGGCGAGCGCGATCTCACCGGTGGAGGCGTACGCGACGACCTCCGGTGAGATGGAACTGTCCACGATGATGGTGACCAGGCCGTTCGCCCCGCTCCTGCCGGGCGTGCCGATCTGGTGGACCAGGGCGCTCTGCGCCAGCACCCGCCGCTCCTGGCCGGCGCCGCCGCCCCTGCTCGGCACGTAGACGACCTGGACCCGGTCTCCGCGCTCCAGGGTGCCCGGTGACTGGCCGGGTTTGAGGGCGAGACCGACCTGGGCCTTGCCGGGGCCCAGCTCCCTGCTGGCGGAGACCACCATCTCGCGGGTCAGGAGCGTTCCGGGGATGAGGGTGACGCGGGCGAAGTTCTCCGCGACGCGGGCGCGCTGGGACCAGGCCACGTAGCCGATGCCGGTGTCGGCGATCTGGACCTCCTTGAGCATCGCCTCGGTGAACTGCTGGCCGGCGCCGATCTGCTGGGAGACGGCGATCGCCGAGACGCGGTCGCCGCTGCGCAGGACGAGCAGGGTGGTGGCGAGGGCGCCGCCCAGGATGAGGAGGACGGCGAGGGCGGCGAGGGCTGGTTTGCGCTCGCGTGGGGGCACGGGAAGCTTGCGCGACGCCGGCCCGGACAGGGTGCCCGCCGACGACTGGCGCTCGGCGTTCACCGGGACACGGCCCGTTGGCTTCTCACTGGTCCTCATGGGTAGGGGGACTCCCAGAGTGATCATAAATATGGGGACTACTGGTCGAATTTACGCCATTATGCGCACCATGCCGACGGGCTGCCGGACAAAAACCAGAACCCATGCTCGTTTGATAGGAACACGTATGTCAACGCTGCTTCAGAAGAAAGTGGCGGTTTCGCTAGATGACGGGACACTTATCTGGGTGATAAGGACGGTAATTAACTCTTGCACCAATCGTCCCAGCATTTACCTCCATCATTACGGCGCCCCACCTCCTCCTTCACTCCATCGCTCACGGGATGTGCGCCCCCCTTAACCCTGAACCCGTTCAAAATGTGGCACCCTGGAGAGATGGCCACATCATCCGGGCGTGACGCCTCGGGCGAGGGACGGATCAGGCTCCTTTTCCGCTCGGCGGCCGGGCGAATGCGCCGCCGCGGGGTCGAACGCCTCACCGCCGCCCCCGCGACGGAGCGAATGATCGAGGGGCTGCACCGCGCGGCCGTCGGGCTGGCCGAGGTGACCTCCGAGGTCAGCGCGTACGCCGGGCTGCTCGAGGAGAAGACGGGCGAGCTTCGGGCCCGGACCGCGGCCCGCCGTTCCGCCGGTTCTCCGAACAGGTTTTCCACAGCTCCATACCGCGGGCAGGCTGGCCCCCAGGAGGCGATAAATCACCAAATATCCCCATAAAGCGGTATAAACGGCCGCCGCCTACGGAGAGTTATCCACAGGCTGGGATGTTTTCCACATACCGGGTCGCGAGCCATGAGATTGCCGCGAACACCCTCTCGGACCCCGTTTCCACTCTGTACGGTGGATCCGGGGCCTGACCCGAGGAGAGCGTCGATGCGGATCATGCTCACCGTGCTCAGCGAGCACGCCGACCGCGATGTCGTGGTCGAGGGCGACGAGACGACCACGGTGGCACGGCTCGCGGAGTCACTCGCGGGCCAGGGCGGCGAACGTCCGAGCAACGTGGTGCGGCTGACACGCAGCAAGGCCCCGTACGGGCTGGGCCGCGACTCGGCCGGGGCCGAACCCCCGGCGCTCTGGCTGGACGGCCGCCCCCTCGACCCCACCGCCCCCGCGCTCGGCCTGCTCCGCGACGGCGACCTGGTCACCCTCGACCGCTCGCTCGCCATGGCCACCCTCGCCGAGGAGCCCGGCGGGATCGTGGAGATCCGGGTGGTCGGCGGGCCCGCCGCCGGGTCGGTGCACCGCCTCAGCCTGGGCGTGCACGCCATCGGCTCCGACCCCGCCTGCTCGGTGGCCGTGTCCGACCCCCGGCTGCCCGCACTGGCCGCCGTGGTGCGGCTCACCCCGGACGCCATCACCGTGGAGCCGGGGGAGCCGGGGGACCCGGGGGACAGAGCCGGGGCCCTGCTCGACCGCGAGCGGCTGGAGGGTCCGCTGCCCTGGCCCGAGCACGCCCTGCTGAGCTGCGGCGGCAGCGTGCTGACCCTCAAGGCGGTGGAGCCGCCCGACGCGCACCTGGACGCGCAGCCGGACGGCGGCCTGGCCTACAACCGGCCGCCCAGGTTCCGCCCGCCGGGCGGCGCGCGGCGTTTCGAGGTCCCGGCCGAGCCCAGGCGGGCCGAGACCATGCGGCTGCAACTACTGACCGCGTTCCTGCCCGCGGCGCTGGGCGTCGGCATGGCCATCGCCCTCCAATCGCCGTACTTCCTGCTGTTCGCGTTCATGACCCCGCTGATCATGATCGGCCAGTGGTGGAGCGACCGGCGGCACGGCCGCAAGCAGTACCGCCGGCAAGTCAAGGAGTACCGGGAGCGGCTGAAGGTCTTCGAGGCGGCCGTGGAGCGCGCCCGTGCCGACGACGAGACCGCCCGCCGCGCCGCCGCGCCCGACCCCGCCGAGGTGCTGCTCACCGTGACGGGCCCCCGGCGGCGGCTCTGGGAGCGGCGCGACCACGACCCCGACGCGCTGCGGCTCCGGGTCGGCCTCGCCGACCTCCCCGCCGACCTGGAGTTCACCCCCGAGCGCTCCGCGCCGGCCGACGCCCCGATGCCCGCCCCGCCCACCTGCCAGGCGGTGCCGGTGGCACTTGCCATGCGCCGCCTGGGCGTCACCGGTCTGACCGGGCCCAGGGAGACGACGGCCGGGCTGGCGCGCTGGCTGGTCGGCCAGGCCGCCGCCCTGCACAGCCCACGCGACCTGGCGATCGTCGTGCTCTCCGCGCACGGTGACGGCGAGGAGCGCTGGAGCTGGGTACGGTGGCGGTGTCGCGGTTCAGCCAGCCGCCCTCGTCCTCCAGGGGCTGGGGCAGGTCCCAGTGGAACAGCGTGGCCGCCGGGACGATGTCC
>NZ_JBEXUE010000705.1:0-3850 GCF_040614275.1 Streptosporangium sp. NPDC006013 | reverse complement strand
GCAGCGCGGCGACGTCTCTGGTGAGGTAGCTCGCCGGGAAGCGGGCCCGGGTGCCGTGGCCCACCAGATCGAGCGCCAGGACGCGGTGGCCCCTGGCGGTCAGCGCCCCGGCGAGGGCCACGAGGTGCCCGGCCCCGTGCCAGGCCCCATGGATCAGCACCACGTCACTCGTTTCCGTCACGCGACTCGACCTCCTGCCACGTCTCCGTCAGCAGCCGCGCCAGCTCGGCGGGGCGCTCTTCTGGCACGTAGTGTCCGCACTCTTCCACCCAGCGCGCCGACACGTCCGCCACGGCCTCCTGGACGGTGTCCAGCCAGCCGAGCCCGACGCCGTGGCGCGCGCCCACGACCAGCGTGCGGACCCGTAGCCGCCCGGCGGCGCACAGCTCCCGGTTGTCGGCGATGTCGGTCGGCAGCGCCCGATAGTAGCCCATGGTGGCGCGCACCGCTCCGGGTGCGGCCAGGGCACGCGTGTAGACGTCCATGGCCGAGTCGTCGATCGCCTCGGTGACGTACAGGCCCACCGTGTCGCGGCGGAACATGAACTCCAGATAGCCGCGCTCGCGACCGGCGAGCAGGAACTCCGGCAGGTCGGGCACCATGTTGAAGCCGAAGTGCCAGGACCCGCCGGTCAGCGGGTTCGCCGCCGCGAGGCTCTCGCCGAGCCCGGGGATGCCCGCCTCGACGAACGCCAGACTGCGCACCGACTCCGGGTACAGCGCGGCGAGCGGGTAGGCCACCTGACCGCCGACGTCGTGGCCGACGAGGTGGTAGCGGGTCAGCCCGAGGACGGCCATGAGCCGGGCCAGGGTGCTCGCCACCGTGCGCTTGTCGTACCCGCCGTCCGGCCGCGAACTGGCCCCGAAGCCGGGCAGGTCGGGGGCCACGACGGTGTACCGGTCGGCGAGCAGCGGCACCACCTCGCGCCACGCGTGGGCGGTCTGCGGCCACCCGTGAAGGAGTAGTACCGCGGGGCCCTGCCCCGCGACCACGCAGTTGATCACATGGCCCGGAAGCCGGACGCGTATCGGAGAGAACCCTCTTGCCATGGCGACCATGGTGCCGGACCGAGGCCTGCCCGATATAGGCGCTTTCCCGCCCAGCGGGAACACGACGTTGGGGACTGAGGCCCTGCGTTCCTACCGTCGCACTGCCGAGTAACCGCTGCTGGGAGGGCACATGATCGACTCGATGAGGGTGCTGAGTTTCTCGCACTTCGTGCAGGGGCCCGCGGCCTCGCAGTATCTGGCCGACCTCGGCGCCGACGTCATCAAGGTCGAGCCGCCCGGCGGGTCGTGGGAGCGCAGGATCGGTAGCGCGGGGATCCGGGTCGCCGGGCGCAGCGTGACGTTCCTGTCAGTCAACCGGAACAAGCGCTCGATCGCCATCGATCTCAAGCACCCGGATGCCCGCACCGTGCTCCGGCCGCTCATCGAGCGGGCCGACGTGCTGCTGGAGAACTATCGGGGCGGTGCCCTGGAACGGCTCGGCCTCGGGTACGAGGCGGTGCGCGCGATCAAACCGGACATCATCTACGCCTCGGCCAGCGGCTGGGGCTCTCGCGGCCCGATGGCCGGGCGGCCGGGGGTGGATCTGCTCGTGCAGGCGCGCACCGGACTGGTGAACGTCACCGGCGACCAACCCACCGCGGCCGGCACGCCCGTCGTGGACCAGCACGGCGCGGCGCTGCTCGCGATGGGCGTGCTGGCCGCCTACGCGCGCAGGCTGACCACCGGCGAGGGCACGCGGGTCGAGTCGAGCCTGCTCGGCGCGGGGCTCGACCTGCAGGCGGAGTCGCTCGCGCTGTACTACTCCGGCCGCAGGACCGAGACGGACGTCCGCCGCCCCGCCGAGCTGGCGTGCTGGTCGATCGACGCCCCCTACGGCGTGTACCGGCTGCTGGACGCGTCGATGGTGATCGCGCTGAACGGGTCGGAGGACGACCTCGGCGACGCGCTCGGCTCCCCCGCGCTGGCCGGCTACGACCAGGGGGCCAGGCGGGCCAAGCGGGCGGAGTACACCGCGGCGGTGGCGGGAGCGCTCGCCGGGATGACCTACGCGGAGGTGACCTCCCGGCTGGAGCCGCGCGGGTTCTGGTTCGAGCGGGTGGCCACCTACGACGACGTGCGCGACGACCCTCAGGTGGCCGCGGAGGGGCTGCTCGCCGAGTTCCCGGTGGGCGAGGAGCGTGCGACCGTGCTGCGGCACCCGGTCCGCTACGACGGCGAGTTGCCCGGCCTGCGCACGGCGCCCCCCGAACTCGGCGCGGACACCGTGGAGGTGCTGCGCGCGGCCGGGTTCTCCGCGGCCGAGGTGGACGGCTTCCTGTCCGCGGGCGTCGTGTCCGCCCCCGGAGGCGGCGAGTGAACGGGCGCGCGCTGGTCTGTGCCCGGCTCGGCGGGCCTGAGGATCTTGAGCTGGCCGACATGGCGACGCCGAGCCCGGGGCCGGGCGAGGTGGTGGTCGCGGTCAGCCACGTAGGGCTGAACTTCCACGACACGCTGATCATCGCGGGCACGCACGTGGTGAGGCCGGAGCCGCCGTTCTCTCCCGGCAGCGAGTACGCGGGGACGGTCGTGGCCGTCGGCGAGGGGGTCACGTCCGTGCGGCCCGGCGACCGCGTGGCGGGCAACGAGGAGTACGGGTGCGCCCGCGACGCCGTACTGGTCCGGGCGGACCGGGTCACCGTGGTGCCCGGCCACGTCACCGACCGGCAGGCCGCGGCGATCCTGGTGGCCTACTCGACCGCCTACCACGCGCTCGTCCAGCGGGCCGGGCTGCGCGCGGGCGAGACGCTCGCCGTGCTCGGCGCCACGGGCGGGGTCGGCTCCGCCGCCGTGGACGTGGGGAACCTGCTCGGCGCCCGGGTGATCGCGGGCGCCTCCACGCCGGAGCGGGCGGAGTCGGCCCGCCGGTACGGCGCGCACGAGACCTTCTCCTACGGCGACGCCGGCGACGCCAAGGCCGCGATCAAGGAACTGACCGGCGGAGCGGGCGCGGACGTGGTGTTCGACCCGGTGGGCGGTGCGGTGGCGGAGGCGACGGTGCGCGCCGTCGCGTGGGGCGGCCGGTACCTCGTGGTCGGGTTCGCCTCCGGCGGCATCCCGCGCGTCGGGCTGAACATCCCGCTGGTCAAGGGCTCCTCGGTGGTCGGGGTGTTCTGGGGCGAGTTCGTCCGGCGGAACCGCGCGGCCCACGAGCGGAACCTGGGCGAGATCTTCGACTGGGCCGCGGCCGGTCGGCTGCGCCACCACATCCACGACGTGCTCCCGCTCGACCAGGGGCCGCGTGCCCTGCGCGAGCTGGCCGACGGCCGGGTCCGGGGCAAGCTGCTGCTGCGGGCGGGCGGTCCGTCGAGATGACGACCGCCGTCCGGCCGGACCGCAGGGCGAGGATGGCGCTGGCGGCGCTGCTCGCGGGCACCCTGCTCGCACCGCTCAACTCCTCGATGGTCGCGGTGGCGCTCGCGCCCATCCAGCGCGACCTCGCCCAGCCGCTGGCCACGACGACGTGGGTCGTCACCGTCTTCTACCTGACCGCGTGCGTCTGCCAGCCGGTGCTCGGCCGGGTGGCGGACCGTGTCGGCCCGCGCAGGCTGTTCGTGGCCGGGATGGCGGTGGCGGCGCTCGCCTCCGCGGTGGCGGCCACGGCCACGTCGTTGCCGCTGCTCGTGCTGTGCCGGTGCGTGCAGGCCGCCGGCGTGTCGGCCGCGTTCCCGTGCGCGATGGTCGTCATCCGGCGGCACGGCGACGCGACGCGGCTGTCCGCCGTCGCGACGGTCAACACGACCGCGGGGGCGGTCGGCCCGGTGCCTCCTTGGGCCACTGCGCAACGGGTGGTTGCTCGGCCT
>NZ_JBEXUE010000704.1:0-3856 GCF_040614275.1 Streptosporangium sp. NPDC006013 | reverse complement strand
GCCCCCCCGCCCCCGGGGGGGGGGCCACGGCCCTCGGCGATCGGGACCCGGGTCACATGCCCTCCTCTGCGAGGTGCGCCCGCGAGTCCGGGGAGACGGGAAGCGTCAAGATCATGGTGAGACCGCCCCCGGGCGTCTCATCAGGAAGCAGCGTGCCGCCCATCGCCTCGGCGAGCCCCCGGGAGAGCGCGAGGCCCAGGCCGACACCGGTGTGGTTGTCGCGGTCGCCGAGCCGCTGGAAGGGCATGAAGATCCGGTCGTAGGCCTCGGACGGTATGCCCGTGCCGCGGTCGACGACGCGGATCTCCACGTGGTCGCCGTGCCTGCTGGCCGTGACGAGGACCTTCATGTCCCCGGGGCTGTAGCGGACGGCGTTCGACATGAGGTTGACCAGGATGCGTTCCAGCAGCACCTGGTCGGCGACGACCTCGGGCAGCTCGGCGGAGACGTCACCCTCGATCCGCCGGGACAACTCGCCGAGATCGTCGATGGCGCGCGGCACGATCTCCTCCAGCGCGGTCGCCTCCAGCACCACCCCGAGCACCCCCGCCTGCAGCCGGCTCATGTCGAGCAGGTTGGCGACCAGTCGGTCCAGCTTGGCCAGGGACTCATCGGCGGTGGCGAGCAACTCCGCCCTGTCCTCGGGGGACCAGTCGACGTCGGTGGCTCGCAGGCCCTCCACGGCAGCCCTGGCCGAGGCGAGCGGGGTGCGCAGATCGTGGCTGACCGCGGCGAGCAGCGCGGTACGCATCCTGTCGGCCTCGGCCAGCGGCCTGACCTGCTCCGCCTCCTCCTCCAGCCGGTCCTGCCGCAGGGCCACGGCCGCCTCGGCGGCGAAAGCCTCCAGCACCCGCCGGTCGGAGGCCTCGAGCAGCCTGCCCCGTACGGCGAGGACGAGCCGCTCGTCGATGACCACGTCGGTGTCCGCGGCGCCGGGCGAGGTGCAGGGCACGTCGACGCCGGCGGCGGCGACGATCCGCCACGCCTCGGGGTCGGCCTGGTCCTCGGGCACCGGCTCTCCGGTGCGTTCCAGCAGGGTGACCGAGGACAGGCCGAAGGTCTCCCTCAGCCGGGCGAGCAGCGAGGCGAGCACGTGCTCGCCGCGGAGCACGTGTCCCGCCAGAGTGGAGAGGATCTCCGCGTCGGCACGGGCGCGGGCCGCCTCCCTGGTCCTGCGGGCGGCGAGGTCGACGACGGCGCTCACCATGACGGCCACCAGCACGTAGACGCTCAGCGCGAACAGATTCTCCGGATCCGCGATGGTGAAGCCGGCGAGCGGCTCCGTGAAGAAGTAGTTGAGCAGCAGGAAGCCGAACACGGCCGCGGTGACGGCCGGCCACATGCCGCCCACCAGGGCGACCACGATCACCGTGAGCAGGAAGAGCAGTATGTCGCTCGGCAGGTTCACCCCGTCGCGGAGCAGGTGCAGTCCCAGGGCCAGGACCGGCAGCCCGAGCATCGCGATGACCCAGCCGGCCACCCGCCTGGGGCGGGTCAGCGCGGTCCGCGACGGGGCTCGGTCGCGCCCTTTCTTCATCTCCTCGTGGGTGACCATGTGAACGTCTATGGACCCCGACTGCGCGATCGTGGTCACCCCGACCCCCCGGGAGAGGATCTGGGCGAACCTGCCGCGCCGGGACGCTCCCAGCACCAGCTGGGTGGCGTTGACGCCGCGCGCGAAGTCGAGCAGGGCGCGCGGGACGTCGTCGCCGACGACCTGGTGGTAGGTGCCGCCCAGGTCCTCCACCAGCGTGCGCTGGCGGACCATGCTCGCCGGATCCACTCCGGCCAGCGCGTCGGCGCGCGTGACGTGCACGGCCAGCAGGTCGGCTCCCTTGCTCCTGGCCGCGACCCTGGCGGCCCGGCGCACCAGCGTGTCGCCCTCCGGGCCGCCGGTCAGCGCGACCACGACGCGCTCCCGCGCCTCCCAGGTGCCGGAGATGCCGTGCTCGGCGCGGTAGCGGTCGAGCTGCTCGTCGACCTTGCCCGCGACCCAGAGCAGGGCCAGCTCGCGCAGCGCGGTCAGGTTGCCGACCCTGAAGTAGTTCGACAGCGCCGCGTCGACCTTCTCCGGCGCGTAGACGTTGCCGTGCGCCATCCGGCGGCGCAGTGCCTCCGGGGCCATGTCCACCAGCTCCACCTGGTCGGCTCGGCGCACCACCTCGTCGGGCATCGTCTCGCGCTGGACCACCCCGGTGATCTCCTCGACCACGTCGTTGAGCGACTCCAGGTGCTGGATGTTGACCGTGGAGATGACGTCGATGCCCGCGTCGAGGATCTCCTCGATGTCCTGCCAGCGCTTGCTGTTGCGCGAGCCGGGCACGTTGGTGTGGGCCAGCTCGTCGATCAGCGCGACCTTGGGCCTCCTGGCGATGACGGCGTCCACGTCGAGCTCGGTGAACGTGCACCCGCGGTGGCCCATGCTCCTGCGCGGGACGATCTCCAGGCCCTCGAGCAGTTCCGCGGTACGGGGACGGCCGTGGGTCTCGACGAAGCCCACGACCACGTCGGTGCCTCTCATGAGGCGGCGGTGGCCCTCGGAGAGCATCATGTAGGTCTTGCCGACCCCCGGGGCGGCTCCGAGGTAGATGCGCAGCCGCCCCCGTCTCTGGTTCATCACATCTCCTTGAGTGTGGAGACCCCGGTCCCCGGCGCCGGGGCGGAGGTCAACCTCTGTCGAGCGCCAGGTTGAGCGCGAGGACGTTCACCGCGGGTTCGCCCATGAAACCGAGGGTGCGGCCCGTGGTGTTCTCCGCGATCAGCTGCCTGACCCTCTCCACGGGCACTCCGCGCTCCCTGGCCACGCGGGCCACCTGGAGCTCGGCGTAGGCGACCGAGATGTCCGGGTCAAGGCCGGAGCCACTGGCGGTGACCGCGTCGGCGGGCACGACCGCCCGGACCGTCGTGCCGCGGACCGGAACGGTGCGGCCGGCCGCGTAGCTCTCGCCGGGTCTACCGCACTCGACCCTGACACCACGGTACTCGGCGACGAACGGGGACGCGGGGCAGGCCTGGTTGACGCTGACGGCCCTGGTCGGGGTGCCGACCGCCGGGAAGACCTTCAGCACGGCACCGACGCCGTCGGGCGTGCAGTACGGCCGGGCACCGCTGACGCCCTCCAGTTCCCCGACGGCCCTGGAGCGGGTACAGACCTGGGTGAGCAGGCTCCGCCTGCCCTCGCCGCCCCTGTCGCCCGGAACGGGCAGGACGTCCACGATGTCCTCGGGGCCCAGGTTGCTCGCGGCGGTGGAGAGCATGTCGTAGCCGTCGCCGGCCACGGACGGCCGGCTCTGGAAGTACCTCCCGACGGGCCTGCCTGCGGCGTCCGTGAAGTTCTGGCCGACGAGCGCGCTGCCCACCGCCCTTCCGTCCTTCTCCACGAGGGAACCGTTGGCCCCGTCGTTGAAGGCGACCTGGGCGATGCCGGTGACCAGCAGCGGGTAGAGGGCACCGGTGAGCAGGGTCAGGACGAGCAGCGCGCGGAGCGCGGCGAGATACCTGTGCATCCAGATGGGCATGTGTTTCATTTACGACATCCCCGGAAGGAGGTGGATGAGAAGGTCTATCAGCTTGATGCCGATGAAGGGCGCGATGATGCCGCCCAGACCGTATACGCAGAGGTTGCGGCTGAGCAGCTTCGACGCGCTGGAGGGGCGGTAACGCACACCCCGCAGGGCGAGCGGGATCAGCGCGATGATCACCAGGGCGTTGAAGACGACCGCGGACAGGATCGCCGACTGCGGGCTGGCCAGACGCATCACGTTCAGCGCGTCCAGGCCGGGATAGACCGCCGCGAACATCGCGGGAATGATCGCGAAGTACTTGGCGATGTCGTTGGCGATCGAGAACGTGGTCA
>NZ_JBEXUE010000703.1:0-3864 GCF_040614275.1 Streptosporangium sp. NPDC006013 | reverse complement strand
GGCCCGCGACCCATCTCCCGGGCCCCCCCCCCCCCCCCCCCCGGGGGGGGCGGCCCCCCCCGGCCCCCCCGCGCCCGCCCCGCGAGAAGGGCCGGAAGCCCGCCTCGCCCGGGGAGAGAACCGACGTTGACCGGGAAGGAGCCGACGTTGAACATCGCGGCACCGGTGAGACCCACACCGCCCCGCACCCCTCGACGCAGGCTCGCGGCCTTCCTGCACCGGCACGCGGGCGTGCGGCTCTCGCTGCTGCTGTCGGCCCCCGCGCTCTGGCTCGGCCTCGCCTATCTCGGCGCGCTGGCCGCCCTGTTCGTGACGGCCTTCTGGAGCACCGACACCTTCACCGGCGACCTGGTCAGGGTGCCGACCTGGGGGAACTTCCAGGACCTGCTCACCGCCGACGTCTACCGTACGATCGCGCTGCGCTCGGTGGGCGTGGCGGTCGCGGTGACGCTGATCGACCTGCTGATCGCCTTCCCGATGGCGTTCGCGATGGCCAAGCTGGCCTCGCCGCGCGCCCAGCGCTGGCTGGTGATCGCCGTGCTCACCCCGCTCTGGGCCTCCTACCTGGTCAAGGCATACGCCTGGCGGGTGATGCTCGGCTCCGAGGGCCTTCTCGGCTGGGGGTACGGGCTGACCGCCACCGTCCTCACCCTGTCCTACCTGTGGTTGCCGTACATGATCCTGCCGATCTACGCGGGGCTGGAGCGGCTGCCGGACTCGCTGCTGGACGCCGCCGGAGACCTCGGGGCGCGTGGCTGGCGGACGTTTCGCACCGTGGTGTGGCCGCTCGCCCTCCCCGCCGTGCTCGCGGGCTCGGTCTTCACGTTCTCGCTGTCGCTCGGCGACTACATCACCGTGAAGATCGTGGGCGGCACCTCGCAGCTGATCGGCAACGTCGTCTACGACAACATCGGCGCGGCCAACAACCTCCCCTTCGCCGCCGCGGTCGCCACCGTCCCCGTGATGATCATGCTGGTCTACCTCGCCGCGGTCCGCCGCACCGGTGCCCTGGAGAACCTGTGAACCTGTCCCGTACGGCGCGCACGGCGCTGTGGGCCATGCTGGCCGCCGGGCTCGGCGTCGTCTACGTTCCGCTGCTGATCGTGGTGCTCAACTCCTTCAACACCGACCGGACGTTCGCCTGGCCACCCAGCGGGTTCACCGTGCGGTGGTGGGAGGCGGCGTGGAACTCCACCGGCGTGCGCGACGCGCTGTGGACCTCGGTCCAGGCGGGGGCGGGCGCCACGGTGATCGCCCTGGTGCTCGGCACGATGGTGGCCTTCGCGATCCAGCGCTACGACTTCTTCGGCAAGAACGCGGTCTCGCTGCTGGTCCTGCTGCCGATCGCGCTGCCCGGCATCGTCACCGGCATCGCGCTCAACAACGCCTTTCGTGCGGTGCTGAGCCCGTTCGGGGTGAGTCTGGGGCTGTTCACCGTGATCGTCGGGCACGCCACCTTCTGTGTGGTGACCGTCTACAACAACGTGCTGGCCAGGCTGCGGCGTACGGGCACCTCCCTGGAGGAGGCCTCGGCCGATCTGGGCGCCGACACCTTCACCACGTTCCGGCTGGTCACCTTCCCGATGATGCGCTCGGCACTGCTCGCGGGCGGGCTGCTGGCCTTCGCCCTGTCCTTCGACGAGATCATCGTGACCACGTTCACCGCCGGGGCCGGGGTCAGGACCCTGCCTCTGTGGATCTTCGAGAACCTGTTCCGCCCCAACCAGGCGCCCGTGGTCAACGTGGTCGCCGCGGCTCTCATCGTCGCCTCGGTCGTCCCGATCTATCTTGCCCAGCGCCTGTCGGGCGGTGACGCGGGAGTCCGCTGAGCGGGGACGGCTCAGCGGGCGCGGTCGTCGTCGAGCACGTCGGCGGCGTGGACGACGATCCTGGGGTCGGGGGTGCCGACGACCTCGTGGTCCTTGTTCTCGTACTCGAAAAGGCTCAGGACGTGGCGCATGGCCTCGACCCTGGCCCGCTTCTTGTCATTGCTCTTGATCACCGTCCACGGGGCCTCCTCGGTGTCGGTGTGGACGAACATGTCCTCCTTGGCGGCGGTGTACTCCTCCCATTTGTCGAGCGACTGCAGATCCATCGGCGACAGCTTCCACTGCCGTACCGGATCGACCTGGCGGATCACGAACCGGGTGCGCTGCTCGGAACGCGAGACCGAGAACCAGAACTTCACCAGGTGGATGCCGTCGCGGACGAGCATCCGCTCGAACTCGGGCGTCTGTTCCAGGAACTCCAGGTACTCCCCGGGAGTGCAGAAGCCCATCACCCGCTCGACCCCGGCGCGGTTGTACCAGGAACGGTCGAAGAAGACCATCTCTCCGGCGGACGGCAGGTGGTAGACGTAGCGCTGGAAGTACCACTGGGTGCTCTCGCGCTCGCTCGGCTTCTCCAGCGCCACCACGTTCGCCCCACGTGGGTTGAGGTGCTCCATGAACCGCTTGATCGTGCCGCCCTTGCCCGCCGCGTCGCGCCCCTCGAAGAGGATGACCAGGCGTCCCCCGGTGTCCTTGATCCAGTACTGGAGCTTGAGCAGCTCGATCTGGAGCAGCCGCTTGAGCCGGTCGTACTTGGTCCGGTTCATCCGTTCCCCGTAGGGATACTTCTCCCGCCAGGTGTCGACGGGGGTGCCGTCCAGGCGGATCAGAACGGGGTCGTCGTCATCATCGTCGTCGACCCGCAGGTTGGACAGGTCATCGAGCAGGCCCCCGCGGGCCAGCGCCGAACGGAGGTCCAGAACGGGGAACCGCTCCTCCGCGGGCTCCGCCTCTGCCATCGTTCCCTTCCCCTCGGGCGGACATGGGATCCGCCCTCGTCCTGCCCTCTACCTCGCTTTGAGCAGGCTAATCATCGGCGGGCGGCCCGGTTTGCACCGATCTGGTTCGGCGTCACATAAAACCCACTAAACAAGTAGGTCTTGACGGGATTATGAGCATGTGTTGAAGTGATGGCATGCGCCCAGAGCTCCGGCCGACGGTCCGCGGGCACATTGACCCGCGCCCCCTCCGCCTCCCCCCGTGTCACCGCTGACCTTCTGACGATTCGCCGGCGACGCCCCCTCGCGCCCGCCCCCCTCCTCCTGGACGAACCAGCCAGAAAGGCCTCAACCATGCCCGTCGAATTCTCAGGCACCGACGGCGGTGACACGCACGGAGCATCCGCGAAAGCACCACCCCCGGCCCCGGTGACGGGCGCCCGGGTGCGCACCCATCGCGGCTACGGGGGAAACCGGGTGCTGCTCACCGCCACCCCCGCCCGGACCGCCACACTCCCGGCGGGCGGCACGGGAGACACGGAGGCCGGTGAGCCTCCGCTGAAAGTGGTCACCACCCGCCACCCCTGGCGGTGGGTGGCGGCCGCGGGCATCGCGGTGCTGCTGGCCATGGTGGCCAGCGCGCTGATCACCAACCCGGCCTGGGAGTGGGAGGTGGTCGGGGAATACCTGTTCGCCCCCTCCGTGCTGCGGGCCGTCGTCTTCACGCTGGAGCTGACCGCGCTGGGGATCGTCTTCGGCTTCCTGCTCGGCACCGTCCTGGCGCTCATGCGGTTGTCGAGGAACCCGCTGCTCAACTCGGTCGCCTGGGGCTACATCGCCCTGTTCCGGTCGGTCCCGCTGATCCTGCAGCTGCTGTTCTGGTACAACCTGGCCCTGCTGTATCCGAGAATCTCCTTCGGCGTGCCGTTCGGCCCGGCGTTCTTCGACATCGGCACGATGGACCTGATCGGCCCGGTCACCGCCGCCGCGCTCGGCCTCGCCCTGCACCAGGCCGCCTACGCCGCGGAGATCGTCCGGGCGGGGCTGCTCTCGGTTGCCGGGGACGCTGGCGACCAGCTTGAGGTTCGAGTGCTTGG
>NZ_JBEXUE010000702.1:0-3917 GCF_040614275.1 Streptosporangium sp. NPDC006013 | reverse complement strand
GATCTCCAGGAACTCGTGCTCCGCCTCCGGGCACTCGACCGCAGGCGCGCGCACAACAGGCCGCCCGTACGCGAGATCGCCGGCCTGCGCCTGGACCCGTTCCGCCGCGAGGTCTACCGCGACGGCCGCTACGTCGCGCTCACCCGCAAACAGTTCGCCGTGCTCGAAGTCCTCGTCGCCGCCGAAGGCGGTGTCGTCAGCGCGGAAGAACTCCTGCAGCGGGCGTGGGACGAGAACGCCGACCCCTTCACCAACGCCGTCCGCATCACGGTCTCGGCGCTGCGCAAACGGCTCGGCGAACCGTGGCTCATCGCCACCGTGCCCGGCGTCGGCTACCGCATCGACGCAGGAGGCGAGGGTGGATAGGGCGCGCGGGATGAGCGTCCGGCTCAAGCTCACCCTCAGCTACGCCGGATTCCTCATGCTCGCGGGCGCGTTGCTGCTCGCCGCCGTGTGGGTGTTCCTCCTGCGGTACGTACCCGACGGCTGGCCCGCCCTTCTCTACGTGGCGCCCAACCGCATCCTCCTCCTGGGCGCCTTCGCCCCTGCGGCGGCCGCGGTGATGGCGTTCCTGCTGGTGTTCGGCCTGCTGGGAGGATGGATTCTCGCCGGACGCATGCTCGCCCCCCTGACCCGCATCACCGACGCCACGCGCATGGCCGCGAACGGATCGCTCTCCCACCGGATCCGGTTGCCTGGCCGCGCGGACGAGTTCCGCGAACTCGCTGACGCCTTCGACGCCATGCTCGTGCGGCTCGAAGCACACGTCGCCGAGCAACAGCGATTCGCGGCCAACGCCTCACACGAACTCCGCACCCCGCTGGCGATCTCACGGGCGCTTCTCGACGTGGCCCGCCGCGATCCCGACCGTGACATCGGCGAACTCGTCGAACGCCTTCACGCCGTCAACACCCGGGCGATCGACCTCACCGAGGCGCTCCTCATGCTCAGCCGCGCCGACCAGAGATCCTTCGCACGGGAACGCGTCGACCTGTCCCTGGTCGTGGAAGAGGCCGTCGAGACACTGCTCCCGCTCGCAAAGAAACGCGGTGTCACCATCGAGACTTCAGGTGAGATCACCCCGGTTGAGGGGTCGCAGGCGCTCCTGCTGCAACTGGCGACGAACCTGGTGCACAACGCGATCGTGCACAACCTGCCCGTACAGGGAACCGTGTGGATCAAGACCGGCATCGGCCCCGAGGCGCTCACCGTCGAGAACACCGGCGAGAAGCTGTCCCCAGAGGTGGTCCCTGCACTTACAGAACCGTTTCAGCGCGGCACGGGAAGAATACGCAACGACCACGCAGGCGTCGGACTCGGCCTGGCAATCGTCAAGAGCATCACCCACGCGCACGACGGGTCCCTCACTATCGTCCCGCGTCCTGCGGGCGGACTCCGTATCGTCGTTCAACTGCCCACCCCACCACCACATACAGCCAAAAAGTCAGGTACCGCATAACGTGGTCACGTACCGCTATATCACCGGATTAGCCGAGAGAATCCCGCAACCATGTAGCCTGACGGCCCCATAAGAAACCCTTTCAAGATTTCACAACTAGGGCATTTGATCAGTCTTCGCCGAGCTCGACCTAATCAGGTGCCGTCACAAGTTCCACAAGAACCTGTCCATGACGCAGATCATCGAGCTGGCCCAGGCCGGCAGTAGCGCGGTCGCCGTGGAGAACTGGACGGCCTGACGTTCGCCCGCCGATGACCCAGGTTTGTGGAACCGCCGGACGCGGGGCGAGGGCCGGCTCCGCTCAGGCGGCTCCGGCCAGGCCACGGACGGCCAGGCCCAGGCCGAGTACGACGACGACGGCGGCGGTGCCGACCGGGGCGAGAGACGACAGGCGGGCAGCCATGCCGTGTCCCCTCGTCGCCATCCGGTCGAGTCGTCCCGCCAGCTTGACCAGGAGCAGGCCGGTGGCGGTCAGGGTGCTCGCCATGCCGATGCCGTAGGCGAACACCAGCGCGATCCCGAACCAGGTGCGGCCAAGCCCGATGGCGCCGAGCAGGACGACGAGCGCGGAAGGGCTGGGCACCAGGCCTCCCGCCACCCCCATCCCCACCAGCCCGCGCCGCGAGCGGGTGGCCTCGGTCCGTGCGGGCCGCTCCCGATCCAGCACCGCCGTCCGGACGACTCCACGGCCCGGATCGGTGTGGCCGTGCCGGTAGCCGGATCTCTGGTCGTGCCCTTCGGCGGAGGGCACATGTCCGTGTCCGTGTCCATGTCCGTGTCCGTGCCCGTGACCGGAGGGCTCGCCGCTGCGGTGGGCGCGCCAGGCCGATCGCAGGAGACCGGCGCCGATGACAGTGATCAGCAGGCCGCTGGCCAGGCCGAGCCAGCCGAGCACGGACTCCCCGGTGAGGGCGGAGAAGGCGCTCAGCAGCAGGCCGACGACGAGAACCCCCAGCGTGTGGGTGGCCGTCACGGTGGCACCGACGACCAGCGCGTCACGTGGGCGGCCGCTGCGGCCGGCGAGGTAGGCGGCCATGATGGTCTTGCCATGACCGGGGATGAGCGCGTGGCCGGCGCCGAGGACCGCGGCCAGCGCCACGGAGAGCAGGCCCAGCGGCACAGTCAGCGACGCGGTGCCGATCAGCTTGGTGAACAGGCGGTCCAACGCGGCCAGCGCGTCTGCGACGGGTCCACCGGACACCAGCGGTATCGCGGTCGCCGCCGAGCCGGTTCCCGGCGTCACGCCCAGTTTCACCGCCCGCTGGTCCAGTGGGTCGGCCAGCAGGTCGCCGGGGTAGGACCGCAGTTCCCGGCTCACACTCGTGCCGGGCACCGAAGGGCGCACCAGCCGTAGCCCCGCGGCGGACACCGCGGTGATCTCCCGCCAGCCCAGCCGGTCGGCCAGGAAGCCGTCGCTGAATTCGACCGTCCCGCTCCCCTCGGACGTCACCGAGGTCCCGGAGCCGGAGGCCGCGGCGGTGGTGGGTGCCTGGAGCGGTTTCGCGGCGGCGTGCAGGCGGCATGTCAGGCGGCTGGTCTGCAGGCCGCCCTGACCGGGCTCGTAGGCGAAGACGGCCTCGGAGATCTGCCACACCGTCGCGGTCCCGTTCACCGTCAGACGCTGTGCGGTGGCGAGTTCGCCACACCGGGCGGTGCCGTACGCCGACCGTTCGGCGTCCGAGACCGTTCCTGAGCGGTCGGCGTCCACCGCGGGGCGGGCCTGCAGGGTGGGCAGCTCGGCGCTGTCCACGACCGCCAGGTTCTCCACCCGGTCCGGGGTGATCCGCAGGCCGTTGTAGTGGTTGACGGTGAAGTTGCCCAGTGGGTGCGTCACCTCCGCGTTGGAGGGCGCGGCGCCTGCGGCGAGTGTCGCGCACATCGCCAGGCCGCAGGCGGCGGTAGTGACCGCGAGCATCAGGAGAACCTCGCTAGGGCAGGGAGATCGGCGGAGAAGGTGGGGTCGGCGTCGCGGGCCCGGGCGGCGGAGCGCCTGGACTCCTCGGTGCGGCCGAGCGAGCGTTCGATCTCGGCGCGGTGGTGATGGAACAGGGCGTTGCGCCAGCCGGTGGCGGTGGCCTTACGCGCGTACGGCAGGGCCTCCCGGTCACGGCCGTCGCGGTGCAGGGCCCAGGCCAGGGCGTCGGCGGCGACCACGTTGGGGTTGCGGGCGTATTCGGCCTCGGCGTGTTCGACGGCCCGTGCGGGAGAGCCGTGGTCGGCCTCGAACTCGGCCCAGGTCAGGTCGTCCTTGACCCCGGCCGCTTCCATCAGGGTCCGCTGCGCGCGCAGCAGCGCCCACTGCTCGGCGGGATCCCTGCCCGCCGAGACCAGCACCTCGGCGTACTCGATCACGTACTGGGCCACCGGCGTCTTCCTGATCTACCTGCTCATCACCGGTTTCGGCCCCGGGGCGAGGCGGGAGCAGCGCGACACCTTCCTCATCGCCGCGCTCACCGCC
>NZ_JBEXUE010000701.1:0-3921 GCF_040614275.1 Streptosporangium sp. NPDC006013 | reverse complement strand
GGATCAGCTTCCCCAGGTTCGGGATCCAGGTATCCCGGGGCGGGACGGACGGCCTCCTCGGCCACCAGCCAGGCCGGCCTGGCCTTGGCCGGAGGCCGGTAGAGCCGCTTGACGGCGACCCCGCCGAAGACGAAGGACCCGAAGAAGGCGAGCCCGGCGAGCGCGTCGAGGAGTTCCTGCCCGGACACCCAGGTGTAGGCCAGCATCACCGCCCAGAGGGAGAACATGATCGCCCCCGGGAACTGGGCGAAGGGCAGGTTGCGCCACTCCTTCGGCTTGGCCTCGTCGAAGTAGCGCTCGGCCCACGCGCTCTGCGCGTCCGCCCCGCGGAACCGGCGATGGTTGACGAACCCGAGGACCGCCATGAGGGCGGCGGCGAGCACCGCCCACACCGGCGCGTGCGGGTAACCCGTCAGCACGGCTGTCTCATCCAAAGAGTTTGTTCCATCCCTTCTTGATCCCGGAACCGACGGACTTGGCGGTGTTCACCACAGGATCTCGCATCTTGTCGTAGGCGGCGATGGCGGTGTCACCGACGACTCCGCCGACCATACCTCCGATGTAGGCACCGGCCGCACCGCAGACCGCCGCGAGGACCACTCCGGGGCTGCACGCCGCGGCCCCGATGGTGGCACCCGCATAGGCGCCGCCGGCCACCGCGGCACCGCGGATACCGGCTCTCAGGGCTTTCTCGCCCTTGTTGATGTCCTTTCCCTTGTCGGAGTTCCACTGGGTCAGCGCGCCGTCGGCGAAGGTGGTCACCAGCCCGAACCGGCCCAGGAACTTTCCGGCCTTGGCCAGGCGGCCGCCCCACTTGATGCCGCGCGCCTCCACCCTGACCGACTTGGCGTCGTACCACTTGCGCAGCCCGTTCCAGAACCAGCTGCTCTTCCAGTTGCCCTGCGGGTAGCTCGCCGCCTTGAGGGCGTAGATGCCGCCCATCACGCGCCCGTTCTCGGCGACGTTGGTTCCCCAGGTGTTGAGCATGTCGGACGGGCCGCCGAAGCCGTAGGCGAGCCAGCCCAGCGCCGTGAACTTGCGGGGATCGACGCTGCTGAGGGTGTTGTTCTTGACGGTGCTGCCGTAGGAGGTGGTCACGCCGCCGCTCGGCGCCGGGCGGTGCGGTGCGCCGCCGCCACCACCGCCTCCGCCGCCTCCGCCGCCCTTGTTGCCGCCACCGCCGCCGCTGTTGAGCAGCGCCATCAGTGCCCGGATGATCGCCAGCAGAGCGGCGATCCAGCTTCCCCAGAACTTGCCGTCCGGGTCGGTGAAGGTGACCGGGTTGTTGTTCGCGTAGGCGTACCCGTTCATCTGCTGCGGGTCCTGCGGGTCGATGATCGGGTCGACGCTGATGAAACGGCCGGTCGCCGGGTCGTACTCGCGGGCGCCCAGATGTGTCAGGCCCGTGGAGGAGTCGACGGTGCCACCGACGAACCCCTTCTCCGAGGGCCATGTCCCCGGTGGCGCCCCCCGCAGCTGGCCGAAGGGCTTGAAGCGGCGCTGGGAGACCGCCTGGGTGGTGGCGTTGATCGCGAGCTCGCCGGTGCCGTTGTGGTCGTTGGCCAGGAAGGTCACGCCCGCCGTGGTCCTGACCGCGACCGCGACCGTGTCGTGGACGTAGTACCTGGTGGCCTCGACCTTCGTGGTGGCGTTGTCCAGCCGGAGTTCCATGCCCGGCAGGTACAGGGTCGTGGCGGCCGGTTCCCTGCGGATCAGCCGGTTGCCGTCGGCGTCGTAGAGGTAGGAGGTGACCTTGGCCCCGTCGGTGACCTTGCTCAGCCGCCCCTCGACGTCCCAGTCGAGCTTCTGGTCGACGGCGCCGGTCTTGCGGCTGGTCGTGTTGCCGGTGGCGTCGTAGCCGTAGCTCTCGACGCGCGCGCCCGCGCCCCCGGTCTGGGTGACCGAGGCCAGCGCGTGCGGTTGCGGGGCCCCGGGGGCCGGGTAGCCGTAGAGGCGCTGGGTGTCGGCGGTCCCGCCGATGCCGTGTTCGACCTCCCTGGTCCTGTTGCCCGTCGCGTCATAGCCGAACGACTGCCAGTACGGTGCCACACCTCCGACGAGGTTCGCCGCCGGTGCGGTGGCGCAGCTCTGGGTGCCCTGCGTCCACGCCTCGGTCATCCTGCGCAGGTAGTCGTAGGAGAAGCACTGGGTGTCCGTGCCGGACCGGGAGACGTCGGAGACCGCGGTGACGTTGCCCGCCGCGTCGTAGGTGTAGTTGGCGTTGCGGTCCACCCCGGCGACGTCCTCGCGGTCGACCCGCGCCGACTTCAGCCGCTGCGTGCCGTACTCGTAGGAGTTGGTCAGCCAGACCTTCTTGCCTCCGGTGGAGAGCTCGTACTGCTCGGGCTTGCCGGTGAGGCTGTGGATCGACCTGGTCACGTAGGAGGTGAGCCCGGAGGTGACGGTGGGCCGCCGCAGCTCGTCGTAGGAGTAGACGACGGTCTCGGCCGCCAGGCCGCCCGAGGCCGGGAAGGTGGCGGACTGTACCGTGCCGTCCAGCTTGTAGCGGGTGTCGAACTGGTAGCTGCCCGCCAGCTCCTTCTCGGTGCCGGGGATGGTGACCGTGGTCCGGATCGCCCGGTCCAGGTTGTCGTAGGCGTTGACGGTCGTGGTGTACGCCTGGCCGGCCACGTTCCTGGTGGAGCTGGAGAGCTGCCCCTTGCGGACCGTGTCGTAGGTCCACGCCGTCAGGACGGTGCCGGTCTCCGACCCCTCACGGACCTCGGTCTTGCGGCCGAGCGCGTCGTAGGTCGTGAACAGCTTGGCGCCCCTGGCGTCCTCGGTGGAGGTCACCCGGTCCAGGTCGTCGTAGCCGGACCTGGTCGTGCCCTTGTCCGGGTCGTCCACCCGGATCTCCCGGCCGCGCAGGTCGTAGTGGTGGGTCCAGGTGTTGTTCGCCGCGTCCTTGACCGTGGCGAGCTTGCCCAGCGGGGTGTAGGTGTAGAGGGTCCGGTCGAAGTCGCCGGTCGGCGAGCCCCCCCGGTACTGGCGCAGCTCGACGATGTGGTCGCGCGCGTCGGTGAAGGTGGTGACCGGCGTGTCCCCGGTCGGCGGGTCCACCGTGACCCGGCCCCCGGCGTAGGAGGTGGTCGTGCGCCATTTCTCCTGGGTCTCGCCGTTGCCGACGAGGAACCGCTCGACGGTCACCCGGTTGCGGCCGTCGAAGTCGAAGACCTTCTGCGACTCGACGTTGCCGTCGAAGGCGCCGAAGAGGGTCGTCGAAGGCGCCCCGGTCGAGTAGTACTGCCCGTACTCGCGGGCGACGTTGCCCCGGGAGTCGTAGAGCTTGTCGGAGATCAGCCGCCCGCCGTCCGGCCCCGGGTCCTGGGTCTGGCGCAGCCGCAGCCTGCCGTCGTACAGCTCGTAGGTGGGCTCGGTCTGGCCGCCCTCGGCGGTCAGCCGCCTCGTGCCGATCGCGATGATCTGACCGTCGGTCACCCGGTAGCTGAACTCCAGGTTCGGTGTCTGCCCGGACGCCTTGGAGCGGTCTGCCATCCACACCTTGAGCAGGCGGCCCAGCGCGTCGTACTCCAGGTCGGTCCGCTTGCTGTTGGCGTCCAGTTTGACCGTCTCGAAGCCGAAGGCCGGGTCGCGCTCCTCGCTCGTGACGTGGGCCGTGCCGGCGTCACCGGGCTTCACCGGCGGTCCGGTGGTCTTCACCAGCGTGGCCAGGCCCGCGGTGTCGGTGTAGGCGACGGTCGTGACGTTGCCCGCGGCGTCCTTCGTGGTGAGTTCGCGGCCGTAGGAGTCGTAGGTGGAGATCTCGGTGGGGACGTACGTCGCGGTGGTGCCGTTGTGGCTCGCGATCTTCTCGACCCTGGTGACCTCTCCCCTGGTCGGCGCCGCGCCGAAGGCCCCGTTGTCGTAGAAGGAGCGCCCGTCCTCGATCACGTGTTTGGACCGGTCGGGCGTGACCGAGCA
>NZ_JBEXUE010000700.1:0-3926 GCF_040614275.1 Streptosporangium sp. NPDC006013 | reverse complement strand
GGCCAGCGCCTGGCGGATCACCCGCTGCTGTGAGGGACCGTTCGGCGCGGTCAACCCGTTGGACGCCCCGTCCTGGTTGATCGCCGACCCGCGCACCACCGCAAGCACCTGGTGGCCGTTACGGCGCGCGTCCGACAGCCGCTCCAGCACCAGCACACCCACACCCTCCGACCAGCCCACCCCATCGGCGGACTCGGAGAACGCCTTGCACCGCCCGTCAGAGCTGAGACCGCCCTGGCGGGAGAAGTCGATGAAGGTGTTCGGGGTGGACATCACCGTCACCCCACCGGCCAGCGCCAGCGAGCACTCACCCGAGCGCAGCGCCTGCGCCGCCAGATGCAGCGCGACCAGCGACGACGAGCAGGCGGTGTCCACCGTCACCGCCGGCCCTTCCAAGCCGAGGGTGTACGACACCCGGCCGGAGGTCACGCTGCCCGTGGTCCCGTTGACCACGATCCCCCGCAACTCCTCCGCTGCCCCGTCTCCCGTTGACGGGTAGTCGTGGTACATCATCCCGGCGAAGACGCCGGTCGGGCTGCCCTTCAGGGTGAGCGGGTCGATGCCCGCCCGTTCGACGGCCTCCCAGGAGGTCTCCAGCAGCAGCCGCTGCTGGGCGTCGGTCGCCAGCGCCTCGCGCGGCGAGATCCCGAAGAACTCAGCATCGAATTCAGCCGCGTCATACAGGAATCCACCCGCACGGGCGAAAGAGGTGTCCGTGACCTCCCAGCCACGGTCGGCCGGGAAACCGGAGATGGCGTCTTTACCCTCAGCGACCAGCTCCCACAACTGCTCCGGTGAGGTGACCCCGCCCGGATACCGGCAGGCCATGCCGACGATGACGATCGGATCCCCGGCGACCGGGGCCGCGACCTGCACAGGCAGGGGCGGCGCGGAGGTCGCCTCGGCGCCCTCAAGTCGCTCGCGGATGAAACGGGCCACCGCCGCGGGGGTGGGCTGATCGAACACCAGCGTGGCCGCCAGGCGCATCCCGGTCGCCTCGATCAGCCGGTTACGCAGCTCCACCGAGGTGAGGGAATCGAGACCGAGGTCCTGGAAGGTCAGATCCGGTGAGATCGCGTTCGCCGAGGCATGCCCCAGCACGGCGGCCACCTGCCCGAGCACCAGCGTGGACACCGCCTCGCCGAGTGCCTCTCCCGACAAAGCCCCCAGTGCGCCGGAGGTGGCGGAGGTGGCGGCCGCCTGTCGCATGGGGGCGGGCACCAGAGCGCGGAAGACCGCCGGGACACTGCTTCGCGCCCGCAGCGCGGCCCGGTCCAGCCGCGCCGCCACCACCACCGGTTCACCGCTCACCATCGCGGCGTCGAAGAAGGCGAGTCCCTGCTCGGCGGCCAGGGGCAGCAGCCCGGCCCGGGCCATGCGCCGCATGTCGGTCTCGGTGAGGGCGCTGGCCATCCCGGTGTCCTGCTGCCACGGCCCCCACCCGATCGACACGCCCGCCAGCCCCGCATCGGCGCGCTGCCGCACCAAGGCGTCCAGGAAGGCGTTCGCCGCGGTGTAGCTCGCCTGGCCGCCGTTGCCGAGCGTCGCGGTCACCGAGGAGAACACCACGAACGCGGTCAGGCCGAGGTCGCGGGTGAGCTCGTGCAGGTGCCAGGCGCCGTCCGCCTTCGGCCGCAGCACGGCGTCGATCCGCTCGGGCGTCAAAGCGTCGATCGGGCCGTCATCGAGCACACCCGCGGCGTGTACCACCCCGGTGAGCGGGTGCTCTGGCGGGATCGCAGCGATCACTTCGGCCAAAGACTCACGATCGGACACATCGCAGGCCACGACCATGACCTCGGCACCCAGTGCCCTCAGCTCCGACACCAGCTCCGCCGCGCCCTCGGTATCCAGGCCACGACGACCCACCAGAGCCAGGTGACACACACCATGCTCGGCCACCAGATGACGCGCGACCAGCGCGCCCAGCCCACCCAGACCACCGGTGACCAGCACCGTGCCTCCGGCACTCCACATCGACGCGGCACCGTCGACACCCCCGACGGTGCCCGGTGCCGGCGAGACGGTGCCGGCAGCCGGCCCGGTCTGAGAGTGGTCGTCGTCGACCCTGACCAGGCGCGGCCCCCGCAGCAGCCCGTCACGCACCGCCAACTGCGGCTCGCCGGAATCCAGCGCCGCGACCAGCATCCGTCCGTCCACCCGACCGGCATCCACCTGATCGCGATCAAGGTCCAGCAGGACGAACCGCCCCGGGTTCTCCACCTGCGCCGAACGCACCAGACCCCATACCGCCGCCGCGACGGGGTCGGCCACGGTTTCGGTGACCACCGCCACCGCGCCTGAAGTCACGAAGACCACCAGGCGGTTGGCGTGCTCGTCGCGCCCGGCCTCCCGCAGCCGGGCCAGGACCGCCGAGGTCACCGACCGCACCGCGGCCGGAACGTCGTCCCCGGCGGGAACCGGGACCGGCACCAAGGTCACGCCCGCGGCAGGCTCCGTCTCATGCGCGATGTCCGCCACCTGCCCGGCTTCGCGCAGGGCGGCGACCAGACCCCACCCGTCGGAGCCGAGCACCGACCACCGCCTGGCCGGATCATCTCCGTTCCCGGATTCCGCCACGAGCGGCCAGTCCAGCCGCAGCAGCGGCCCGCCGCCGGTGCGTGCCGCAGGCCGCGAAGCTCGGAACGCCAGGGAGCGCACCGAGGCCACCACGCCCCCGGCATCGGCCACGACCAGTGTGACCGCGTCCGGGCCCGCCATGCTCATCCGGACCCGCAGCGCCGAGGCGCCGGACGCGTGCAGCGACACCCCGCTCCAGGCGAACGGCAGCAGTCCGCCCTCCGCCTCGTCGAGCCCGGCCAGCGATGCCACCTGCAGCACAGCGTCGAGCAGGGCCGGATGCAACCCGTAGGAGCCCGCGTCGGCGGCGACGTCTTCGGGCAGAGCGACCTCGGCGAACACCTCCCGCTCGGTACGCCAGACGGCGCGCACCCCCCGAAACGCCGGACCGTAGGAGAAACCCACCGCCGCCCGCCGGTCGTAGAAGCCGTCGAGGTCCACCGTGACGGCGTCCGCGCGCGGCCACTCCTCCATCCCCGCGTCAGGGATGCTCGTCGGCGCGGCGGAGGCGAGCACACCAGTGGCGTGCTGAGCCCACGGCGCGTCCGCTTCACCCTCCGGACGGGAATACACCCCCACCGTCCGCCTGCCGCTGTCGTCGACGGCGCCGAGCACCACCCGCACCTGAACACCTCCCCGCTCGGGCATCACCAGCGGGGAGATGAGCGTGAGCTCCTCCAACAGGCCGCAGCCGACCTCCTCGCCGGCCCGCAGGGCCAGCTCGACGAAGGCCGTGCCGGGAAACAGCACCTGCCCGGCCACCACATGGTCCGACAGCCACGGATGCGCCGCGGTCGAGACCAGACCGGTGAACAGGAACCCGCCGGTGTCGGGCAGCTCCGTGGCCGCGCCCAGCAGCGGATGACGCGGCAGGTCCAGCCCGGCAGCGGTGACATCGCCCGCGGCCACCGAGAGTTTGGGCCAGTACCGCACCTGTTGGAACGCGTAGGTCGGCAGATCCACCCGGTGAGCGGCCGGGAACAGCTCCCGCCACCGCACCGGCACACCACGCACATACAACCGGGCGGCCGCGGCCAACGCCGCCGCCTCCTCACCGCGGTCCTTACGCAGAACGGGAAAGGCAACCGCCGGCTTGTGCGAGTCCTGGCGAACCGAAAGGTTCTGGTGAACGAGCGCCGACAACCCGCCGTCCGGCCCCAGCTCCAAGAACACTCTGGCCCCCGCCGAGCCCGCAGCTTGCACCGCCGCGGCGAAACGCACCGGACGCACCACATGGTCCACCCAGTACTCCGCCGAGCACAGGTAGGCGGCGTCGACCCTCTCGCCGGTCACGGTGGAGACGATCGCCGTCCTCGGCTCGCCGAAGGTCAGCCCCTCGACGACCT
>NZ_JBEXUE010000699.1:0-3944 GCF_040614275.1 Streptosporangium sp. NPDC006013 | reverse complement strand
CTCCACCCGGGTCGGCTTACCCCCGGGGACGAGCACCTTCGGCGCCAGCGGACTCTCCAGGGCCTGCCAGGTCCTGCGCGCCACGGTGCTGGTCGTTGGCGGCGACGGCGCGACCAACGTGCGCCGATACGTGGCGGCGGCGGGCATGGCCGGGTGGCCCGTCCTGTCGGAGCCCAACGGCGGTGCCCGCTACGGCGACCACGCGATGTCCACCTACCACTTCCTCCTCGGCACCCCGGAGTTCGCCGACCGGCACCGGCCGGACGTGGTGGTCACCCTGGGCCGTCCCGGGCTGTCACGGCCGCTGCTCAACTGGCTGAGGCACGCGGACGAGCACATCGTGGTCGCCGCCGACATGACCCGCTGGCCCGACCCGACCCGCTCGGCCACCCAGGCCGCCCAGGTGGTGGAGATCCCGATCCCGGCGGGCGACGACACGTGGCTGCACTCCTGGCGCCGCGCTGAGACGGCGGCCAGGACCGCGATCGACGACGTGCTGGACGGGACCGGGCTCAGCGAGCCACGCCTGGCCCGCGACCTGGTGGACGCGCTGCCCAACGGGTCCCTGCTGTTCTCCGGCTCCTCCATGCCGATCCGCGACCTCGACCAGGCGATGCGCTCCCGGCGGGGACTGCGGATCCTGGCCAACCGGGGAGCGGCGGGAATCGACGGCGTGGTGTCGGCCGCGATGGGCGCGGCCCTCGCCCACAACGGTCCCTCCTACGCCCTGATGGGCGATCTGACCTTCCTGCACGACCAGAACGGGCTGGTCCTCAGCCCTCGCGAGCCCCGTCCCGACCTCTGTCTGGTCGTGGTGAACAACGACGGCGGCGGGATCTTCTCGCTGCTTCCCCAGGCCGCGCTCCGCGACCCCTTCGAACGGATCTTCGGCACCGCGCATGGGGTGGACCTGGGCTACGTGGCAGCCGCCACCGGCACGCCGTACACCTTCGTGAACGAGCCGGGCCAGTTGGTGAAGGCGCTGCGCGGTGAGGGGCTGCGCATCGTCGAGGTGCGGACGGAGCGGGAGTCCAACGCGACGCTGCACGGCATGATGCGTGACGCGGCCCACGCCGCCGTCCGCGATGTCATGTCTTGACCCCCGCCCCCGCGCCAGTGCCCGCGCCCGTGTCGGTGTGCGGCGAGGTCAGGTGATGTCGCGGCGGAGCGTCAGCGCGCGGGCGGCGAGCACGATCACCACGACATAGCCGGCGAACAGCAGCCCGCCCCCCCAGGCGGGCAGCAGCTCACCGCCCTGCATGTTCATGCCGCCCAGGGCGCGGGCCGCCCCGGTCGGCAGCCATCGGCCCAGGCCGGGCAGGAGCATGGTGAGCAGGTAGTCGGCGTACATGAACCAGACCAGCGCCACCGCCACCGCCGCGACCTGGTTGCGGACCAGAGCTCCGAGGCCCACTCCGAGCAGGCCGTACAGGACGACGCTGAGCACCGAGCCGAGCAGTACCACCGGCACCCGGGGGGTCCACACGGGATGACCGGCCAGGCTGAGCATGACCAGGCCCGCCGCCAGCGTGACCAGCGCCGACACGGCGCCGAGGAGCAGCCCGACGATCCCGTACGCGGCCAGCTTCGCCCCCACCACCCGCTCCCGCCGAGGGGTGACCAGGAACTGCCAGGTGATCGTCTGGTGGCGGTTCTCCCCGGCCATGCCCAGGACACCGAGGATCAGGGCGAAGACATAGGACTGCTGGGCCATGTTGTAGACGTTCTCGATCTGCGGCGCCGTCGCGCCGCCCGACCCCGCCAGCGCGACCATCAGCCCCGCCCAGAGCACGCACAGCGGGGGCGCCAGGGCGACGAGGATCCAGGTGACGCGGCTCGCGCGGGCCTTGAACAGCTCGGCGCGGATCAGGCGGCTCATCCGGTCACCTTCACGTACAGCTCCTCCAGGTCGGTCTGCGGGGTCAGCGGGCCCTGCCAGGCGAGGCGGCCCGCGGTAAGGATGATCACGTGGTCGGCGATCTGCCGGATCTCGGCGAGCACGTGTGTGGAGACCAGGACCGTGCGGCCCTGGTGGGTGTAGGCCCGCAGGAAGCCCCGCAGCCAGCGCATGCCCGCCGGGTCCAGGCCATTGGCGGGCTCGTCGAGGATGAGGATCTCCGGGTCTCCCAGCAGGGCGGAGGCCAGGGCGAGCCGCTGGCGCATGCCCAGGGAGAAGCCCCGCACCTTGCGGTCGGCCGCGGTGGTGAGGTCGACCTGCTCCAGCGCGTGCGCCACGCACGCGGGATCCAGTCCCGCGGCGAGGCGGAGCGCCTCCAGGTGCGCGCGGGCGCTCAGCCCGGGGTGGAAGGCCGTCGACTCCAGTACCGCGCCGACCGTGGCGACGGGCCGGTCCAGGTCACGGTAGGCCGTGCCGCCGATCGTGGCGGTGCCGCCGGTGGGCGCGACCAGGCCGAGGATCATGCGCAGGGTGGTGGTCTTGCCCGCCCCGTTGGGGCCGAGAAAGGCCGTGAGCGTTCCTCGCTCCACGGTGAAGGACAGATCGTCCACGGCGCGCACCTCGCCGAACGACTTCCCGAGATGAGTGACGCTGATTGCTGACATGGCCTCGACGATGACCTGCCGGCAGGTGTTGGCGCATGGTTCCGGAGGTGGAGCCGGCAACCTCCACCCGGGAGGGGACCGTCGTGCGGTCGGGTGGAGGCATCTCCACCCTGAGGTCCATGGTCCCTTTCCGGCGGGCACCGGTAGCTTGTCGTCGTGGCCATCCTCCGCAGCCCGCCCGTGCGCAGGCTTCTCGCCGCCCTGCTGGTGGGATACCTGCTCTTCGGCCCGGTGTCCGCCGCCGTCGAGGTGGGACCGCCCGGGCTGTTCGCGGTGATCCCGATCGGCGCCCTCACCGTGGGCTGTTGCCTGTGGGCGCTGTGCGGTGAAGACCTCCGGCGCAACGTCTCGCTGCTCGCCCTCACCATGGCCGGGGGGCTCGCCCTGCACGCGATCAGCCTCTACAGCGGGATGGGATTCCTGTACGTCGTCGTCTTCGTCGCACCGTTCAAGACTCGTTTCTGGCCGGGGGCGACGCTGGTCACGGCCGACCTCGTCGGCGTGACGGCGCTCTCCTTCGCCCTGGGCATCCCTTCCGGGGCCGTCTGGGGCAACACCGCCGGGCTCGCCTACTCCGCGGTCTTCGTCTTCCTGCTGCGGCATGTGAAGACGACCAGGGAGCACGGAGCGGCACTCGCCGAGGCGCGGGCGGGCGAGGCCGTGCTCGCTGAGCGGGCGCGGCTGGCCAGGGAGGTCCACGACATCCTGGCTCACTCGCAGTCGGCGCAGATCGTCCATCTGGAGGGGGCGCGGCTGCTGCTGGAGCGGGGCGATGATCCGGCGGCGGCGCTCGACCGGGTCGAGCGGGCGGTGCGGCTGGCGCGGACCGGGCTGGAGGAGACCCGCCGGGCGCTCGACGCGCTGCGCGGCGAGGAGTTGCCGCTGGCCGAGCGGCTGGAGCGGCTGGCTGTGGAGTTCCGGTCGGTGACCGGGGCGTCCTGCACGGTCTCGGTCACCGGGAACCTCGACTCGCTGGAGGCCGGAGCAAGGCTGGCGGTGGCCAGGACCGCTCAGGAGGCGTTGACGAACGTGCGCAAGCACGCGCCGGGCGCCGCGGTCTCGGTGGCGCTGCGCCGCGTCGAGGGCTGGTGTGAGCTGGAGGTGTGCGACACCGGTGGCCGGCCGGGCCGGCTGGCGCCGTTGGGAGGAGGATACGGGCTGGTGGGGATGCGCGAGCGGGCCGAGCTGATCGGCGGGTCGCTGGCCGCGAGGCCGGGTACGGAGGGCTTCAGGGTCCTCCTGCGGGTCCCGGCGTGAGTCGCCCACGGCGCGGCGCACCCGACGCGGCCCGGCTGTCGGACAACGAATCCGGCGGGGTGATCAACACCGAGATGGCCCAGATCATCCCCGACAGCGGGGAGGCCGGGACGGCCGAGGGTGAC
>NZ_JBEXUE010000698.1:0-3946 GCF_040614275.1 Streptosporangium sp. NPDC006013 | reverse complement strand
GTCAGCCCGCCGTCCGCCGCAGGGAGCGCGGATCAATCCGAGGAGATGGCGACGGTGACCCGGCCAGAGGAGACCGGCGAGACACGCCCCTGCCCTGCGTGCCGGGGACGTGGAACCAAGCTGCGCAGCTCGCGCCGTGCCCTTCTCGTCGGCGAGAGCAGCGGTGATCTCCAGACGCAGGGAGAACAGGAATGTCTCGACTGCCTCGCAACCGGCCGGGTCGAAAGGAACGTGAGATGAATCCGATCATGCAGGCTGCTGCGGATCACCTCCAGCAGGAACGCCGGCAGGACCGAGGCCTGTGCCCTCACCCTCCTGCGAGATGAGTTGCTCCGGCTCGGTGTCCGCGCTGAGCTACGCGACAACGACAGTGCGCTGATGGTGCACCGTCCACAGGTGGGCCTGCCGGTGTGGGTGTTCGTCGGCTACGGCGGCGCTTACTACTCCTGGCAGTCGGCCGAGAGGCGCCACCCGATCAACGACGTGGCGGGCGCGGCCAAGGCTCTGGCCGACTACGCCGGTCGATAGGCGGGCGCGGCGGGGCGGTGTCCTCCAGCGCGGAGGGTGCTGGAGAGCGTTACCGCTGCTCCGTCGTTGTCGGGGAGGACGGACGGGAGTACGAGGTCCTCTGGTACGTGCTTCCGGACGGACAGGGGGCGCTCCGAATGGTCGTTGCCGTGAATGATCGTGGGCTTCGTTCGTCCATCGCTCCGCTGACTCGCGACGAGATCATGCGTCCGGATGGCACCTACGTGGAGTAGGTGGAGAGCGGCGCACCTGCGCGCAGCTTCGCCCGCCTGATCATCCCGTCTGCCGTGACCCTGGCCCGCTCGGCTTGTCCCGGGTCGATGGTGGGCGGGATGATCAGGCTTCCACCTCAGCCCTCTACGACGCCGCAACCCACGAGCACGCCTGTTGCGATCATCCCGGAGCCGGAGCGCCCCCGCCGGAGGCGCGTTGACTTACAGGCAGCGGACCCATGCAACCAGCGTGCTGATACCTGGGCCATCATCGGTGCCGCGGACTCGGACGTATGCCAGCTCGATTCGCTGGCCAGTGGAGCCAGGAATGATGCATTCGGGACGTGATCCGCCGTTAACTTGGCCGTTGCGGTCAATCCAGTGGGCGCCAGCAATCTCGTAACCGACCCCTTCTGCCGTGCCATCGACATGTAGGCCAATCTGAGTGGCGTCATGGCTGGTGGCCACGATGGTGCCTTTAACGATGGTGGGAAGCTGGGTACCGAAGGGCGTGAAGTACACCGCCGCTGCTCCTGCTCCGATCAGCATGGCAATCAAGACTAGGCCGACGAGCACCGGCAAGCGGAGCCGTACGCCTCTGATGGGTCTGCTCTCGCGTTGAAGGGGGGCCGTCATGAACGGGACCCTATCCGCAGCACTTCGTTGTGTGCGTAGCTGTTTTTAGTGGGTCAGGAGCGACGCTGTGAAGGCGCGCGGCCCGAGCACGGGCGCGCGCGAGAACGGCCCCCAGGCCGCACGCGCAGCGTGCGGCCGAGCACAGGGCCGCGTGGCGGCGCGGAGCGCCGCCCTTGATACCTACAAGAACAATTCGGCAAGCTATCGCTATGGGATGATCTGTTCCAGATGACGGAGGAGCTGACCTGAATGAGTCTTACGATGCTTCAGGGATTCGTACTGACAGCGGGATTCCTGAACGTCGCAATAGGTATCTACGCGCTGACGACCAATCGGCTCCCTCCTCTGGTGCCCGTTCTCTGGCGTGATCGCTACGAGCCTCGCCGCTACGGGTGGGGGGTGCTGCTGATGGCGGTCTTCGTCTTTCTTCTGGTGTTGGGCCAGAAGGTGATGGACTGGTCGCCTGATCTAGCCTTGGCGCTCGTGATTCCCATGATCGGGTGCGTTATTGCAGCATGGTGGCTATTGATTCCGACGAAGCCTTCTCCGGGGGCCTCGTAAGACCTCCCGGTTGTCAGTCGAGTAGCTCAGGGCGGTGTGCCGTAAGGGCTCTGCGGGCTGTGACGTATCGCTCGTGGAATTCCTCGGCGAGAGCCTCACGATGGTAGTGCTGTCGGATGACGCGGTCGAGGTCTGCTGCTCGGTTGACGAGGTCGGTGAGTGACCTGCGTTCGATGTCGAAGGCGGCCATGCCCTGTTCCACTGAGGCATCCAGGTCGCCGCGTCGGGCATGGACGATGCCTAGGTCTATATGAGCGTCAGCGACGCGCATAGGGGCGTTTGAGGTGCCATCCGGGCGGGTGTGCATCTGGATGGTTTCCAGAGCGTGTTCTTCGGCGCGGTCGTTGTCCTCAAGCCAGGTGTAGGCGGTGGCGGCGTAGAAGACCCACTTGGCGTGGTCGAACACGAAGTGGTGATCTGGGTTCCCGGGAAGTGGAAGCTTGGCGAGGGCGTCGGCTCCTCGGGTAAGGGCCTTGTCGGCTTCGCGGCGGTCGCCGATTCGGGCCAGCCCGCGGGCCTCTTGCAGGGTGAGCTGAACCTGGGCACTGGAGTGGCCGGCGACGGCCTGGCCTGTGCGGGCGGCGGTGACCACGTCTTCGTAGCGGCCCTCGACCAGGGCGAACCATGCCGACATCTCGTAGGCCCAGCCCATGAGTTCGCCGTGGCCGACCTGGCGGCCCATCTCGTAGGCGGCGCGGCGGGCGGTCTCGGCCTCCTCGCGCTCTCCCAGGTCGTAGTGAACACACCCGAGCAAGGCCGTCAGCCATCCGGTGATGACGAGGAGTTCGCGGTGCTGGGCGAGGGTGATCCGTCCACCGAGTAGACCGTTGACCTGAGCGAGGCGCTTCTGGGTCCGGTCGCGCAACGTGGCGGCCGAAACGACGGGGTAGGCGCGGCAGAGCAGATCGACGGCCTCGGCGAGGGCTTCGAGCGTGCCGGTTCCTACGTCGGACGCCTGGAGCTGCTGGGCGAGTTCCATGGTGCCGTACAGGTCGGCCTCGGCTCGCAACGCATCCACGGGAATGATGCTGGTGGCTTCAATGAGCTGGCCGGCCCCGCGTCTGTTCGGCCGAAATCCCAGGTCTTCGGGTTGAAGTCCGGTCAACTGGGTGATGGCGATCCGGTACGGCGAATGGGGCCATCTGACCTCTCCGGCCTCCCAGCGCCGAATGCGCTCCTCATCGCACGTCAGTGACTCCTTGATGCCGATCGGCGTCGCGTTGATCCGATTGGCCAGCTCGACGCGCGTCAGACGGCGCTCATTACGCCACGCGCGGAGCTGGACGTTGGGGATGTTGTCGGGCATCTGAGGTCTTCCTCCCGGCTGGGGGCGCAAGAGGGGGGAATTCAGGGGAGCGTTTGGGGGTCCTGACGATCTTGGATTGCCGGTGGACTTGCCATCGAGCAACACGGTACGTCAGCCCGCCTTCCGCCGCAGGGAGCGCGGATCAATCCGAGGAGATGGCGACGGTGACCCGGCCAGAGGAGACCGGCGAGACACGCCCCTGCCCCGCGTGCCGGGGACGGGGAACCAAGCTGCGCAGCTCGCGCCGTGCCCTTCTCGTCGGCGAGAGCAGCGGTGATCTCCAGACGCAGGGAGAACAAGGAGTGTCTCGACTTGCCTCGCAACCGGCCGGGTCGAAAGGAACGTGAGATGAATCCGATCATGCAGGCCGCTGCGGCCTGCCTCCAGCAGGAACGCCAGCAGAACGAGGCGCTTGCCCTCACTCGGCTGCGGAACGCGTTGCTGCGGCTCGGTGTACGGGCCGAACTGCGCGACAACGACAGTGCGCTGATGATCCCCCGTCCACAGGTGGGACTGCCGGTGTGGGTGTTTGTCGGCTACGGCGGCGCCTTCTACTCCTGGCAGTCGGCCGAGAGGCGCCACCCGATCAACGACGTGGCGGGCGCGGCCCAGGTTCTGGCCGACTACGCCGGTCGATAGGCGGGCGCAGATCAGAATCCGCCCGTCGGGGACGAGGGCCGCGTGGGCCTTCCGCAGCAGCGCC
>NZ_JBEXUE010000697.1:0-3950 GCF_040614275.1 Streptosporangium sp. NPDC006013 | reverse complement strand
CGGTTTCTTCCGGCGGTACGCGGCGGGCCTGCCGCTCCTGGAAGTGCGAGAAGGCGCGCGCTGCTGATGATTTTGGGTATTCGTGGATCGGCCTCTATGTCCGCAGGCCGGCCTGCGGCGGTGCCACCCGCTCGTCCGGCGCGAGCCGGTAGGGCGTTCCTCCGCAGTGACCTCGGCGGGCAGGAAGGTCAGGAGATCAGGCCGGGCAGCAGGGTGACGGTACCCGCGAGGTAGGTGCCGAGCTCCGGGGGGACGAGGTTGATGGCGGAGATCTCGGCCGGGTCGAGCGGGAGCCGGACCACCTCGTAGTGGCCACGGGCGGGATCGTCGAACTCCGGGCCGCAGCGCAGGGCGAGATCCATCGAGACCAGGCGGCAGCCGTAGACGTGCTGGGTCTTGATCCCCTCGTCGCGCACGCATTCCAGGGTGGTCAGCGGGGTGACGCCGGAGACCACGGCGCCGAGCTCCTCCATGACCTCGCGGTGCAGGGTGTGCTCCAGCGAGGCGTCCTCGGGCTCGACATGGCCGCCGGGGACGGACCAGTAGAGCTCCTTACCGGGGACCGTACGCCGGAAGACCACCAGCCGGTCGTCGTCGAGGAGGACGGCGCGAACACTCGGCACGTCAGACATGGGGCCCATTGTGTCACCGACCCGGTGACGTGATCCGCATCCGGGCCCCGGGGAGGCGGGATTTCCTTAGGGTACGGGAAGCCAATCGCCTTGCGGGAGAGGCTCCAGCAGGGCTGCCGCATTGGGCAGTATTTGCCTCGTTGTGGCATATGGCCTTGCCGCTGCGTCGGACACCATCATGCCGTCATGAAGAGCGCACGCTGAATGAGCACGGGTCCATGACATACAGGATGACCAGGGGCAGCGGCTGCTGCTGATCATCCGCCGGGGTACCGGGGCGGTGGTGATCCGGTGGCGGACGCAGATGGTGGTGCTGTCCTGGCGAAGATGTAGATCAGCCTGGCACGCCGTGGCGAGATCAGCGATTGGCCAGGGAGGCGATGAGCCGGTCGGCTCTGCCGACGGCGGGGTTGGTTCTGGCGGGAACCCAGGCAGACCGCAGCCGGGTGAGTTCGTTCTTGACTCTTCCAGATGTGAGCAGCGGAAGATCTTCCCGCAGTTCCAAAATGGTGGCGGCGGCCGTGTCGGGGCAGCGGCGTCGGACCTGCAGGCCGGCGAGCCGGGAGGCGATGAGCACACGGGAGCGGCGTTCTCCACCGTGACGGGCACGAACGGAGTTGCTGAGGTGTCGTTCGGCAGCGGGGAGGTCCGCGAGCTGGGCGAGGGCAGTCCCGGTCTGGTGCTCCAGGGAGGCGCGACGGTAGGCGCCTGTCCATTGGGCTTCGGGAACGGAGTCGGCGCGATCCAGATTCACTTCGGCCTGGCGTAACGCGTTGAGCGCGGCTCTGGTGTTGCCGTTGGCGGCATGTGCGTCGGCGCACATACCCGCCATCCACGCACGGGCACGGGCCGGGCATCCGCCGCTTAGTGTTGAGGCTGCGGCCTCGGCGAGGTCGACGGCTCGGGTGGGGTGACCGAGTTCGACGGCTTGGGTTGCGAGTCCTCGCAGGGCGGTCGCCTTCGCGGTCGGATCGCAGGCTTCCTCGGCGAGTCGTATGGCCTGAATGTAGTAACGCTGGGCCAGCCCGGCGGCGTCTCCGGCATCGGAGGCCATGAAAGCGGCCAGATAAGTCATTTGGGATGCGGCCGTGAACAGTTCGGGGCGTGCTCGGCCGGTGGTGCCGTGCAGCAGCGGTGCGACCTCGTGGATGAGGTAGGCCAGCACTGCGGCACGCGCGTGCCCGCCGCCGAACAGGTCGTCGGCGGTGGAGAACTGGCCGCACATCGTGCGGATCCGCTCCACGTCGGAGGCGCCTGCTCGGCGCGGTTCGCCGGAGCGGGCGGTGATGATGTGCGGTTCGGTCGGCAGGTTCAGCGCAGCGAGCGAATAAAGGCCGGTGGTGAGCAATGATCGCCGGTTGAGCATGTCGTCCTTCCCTAGACGAGCCACCCAGGTCACAGGGTCGCCGCCCCAAGGTTCTTCGGATACCGCTTCGATGTGCGGCCATCCGAGGTCAGGCGCGGTGAGGTCGTGGCCGAGCAGCCGCGTGAATGTCTCGACGATGATGGGAATCGTCCCCGCCATCGGGACTGTCCCCGAAAGCCAGTGTGCGATCGCGGCCGCGTCGTAGTACATAGCCCGGCCGTTTTCCGCCCCGACGGCATTGATTGTTTCAGCGACCTTCGCGTATGGCTTTCCAACGGCCGCAATTGCCTCCTGCAGTGCGATGTTGCTCACCGGATGACGGCGTTGTCTCGGCATGTCCATCCCCTCGCGCTACTTCTCAACACGCATCGAGGTTCCAAAACCATCCAATATCCAAAGCCCTACCCGGGCGAACGGTTACGCCCTTCACTGAGATCGGAACGTAATCGACTGAGCGCGAAGTGTAACGCGAGGTGGTCGGTGGTGGCCATCCTTCGTCGCTTCGCGCCCGTCAGAGAAGGAGTTTTCCGTGGTAGATCCCCAGGCCAGTGCAGTTGCCTTCACGCCCGAGACCGGTAAGCATCCCGCTGGAGGTTTCCCGGGGGTGCCCCGGCTGCCAGGAGCCGTGGCCGCAGCCCCAGAGCGGGCGGTGAATCTGCTGTTGGCCCCGTGGCGGCTGCGTGTTGTCGGCGACCCCAACCTGGTGGCGGGCGTGACCACGGTGATGGTGCCGCCGTGCGCGGTGGATGTTGCCAGCCCAGGGGTGGACTGGACGATCCGTGTCGAACGCGATGAGCACGACCAACTGCAGGGCGACGTTGACGCGTTGTTCGCCGACAGGCCCGTGCTGGTCTCCCCACATGGCGGTCCCCGCCTGGCTGTGGTCGGCACGGGGGACGGTCTGCTGCGCCTGCTGGGCCGTTACCGGCCCGGTAGCGCCGCGGCACTGCTGGAGGTCGACCGGGCCCGGCGTACCACCCGCATCGTCGTCCCTGACGAGGGTACGGCCCAGCGCTGGCCCGACTGGCTGGCCCGGCTGTTCTTCTCCTCGCGGATGCTCGACGGCGGATGGCGGATGCTGCACGCCTCCGCGGTGACCCTGAACGGGGTGGTGGTGCTGTTCGTGGCGGGTAGCCGTGGCGGCAAGTCCACGCTGGCATACCGCGCCTGCGATGAGCTGGGCGCTCAGTTCATGGCTGACGACCTGGTGATGGTCGGGCCGGATGGGATCGTCGCCGGATGGCCGACCCAGGTCGGCATCCCCACGGAGCTGGCCGCACCCGCCGGTGGGGTGGAGCAGCGGCGGATGGTGGCCGGGGCGTGGCGACGGCGAGTGCTGTTCACTCCCGGCGAGCACCGGGCTGTCGTTGACTGGGCGCCACCGGCCCGGCTGGGCGCGGTGGTGCACGTGGTTCCCGAGCCCGTCGAGGGAAAGGGCCGGCCAATGCGCGCCATCCGGCTGGAGCAGGCCGAGGCGGAGGCGGCGCTGGCGTGGGCGGCAGATGTTCCAGGGCAACGGCTGTACTCCAGCGACCTGTTCGGGCTGACCGACGGTCCGACCCCGGGCAGGGCCGGCGGACCCGCGCAGGAATGGAGGGCAGTGCCGACCGAGGCATCCGTCGTTCGGCTGATGGTGCCTCACCTGCGGGATCTGCCGCATGCCCCGGTGTGGGAGTCGCTGGCCACGCTGCTGGAGGTGACAGTCCAGTGAGGACGGAAACCACCGCTCGCCGTGTGGTGATCGTGTCCAGTGCCGGTCGCTCTCTGGCCGTTGCCGCCAGTGACAACATCATCGCGGCGTGGCCGCATATCGCGCCACACGTACCCGGTGCCTCCATCGAGCTGCTGCACCCCGGCGATCGCCCAGTGGTCCAGGGGGTGGCGGTCCCGGACACCCCGCCAGACGCCCGCCGGGTGATCAACGCACACCTGCATGTGGTCCACTTGGCCGC
>NZ_JBEXUE010000696.1:0-3976 GCF_040614275.1 Streptosporangium sp. NPDC006013 | reverse complement strand
GCCGAGCCCGGCGTCGTAGACCATCTCCCCGGTCGGTGTCCGGCTCGTCGAGGCGATCGCGACGGTGCGCTCGGGGTTCGCCAGGGCCAGGTGCTTGGCGTCGGTGCCCACCAGCAGGTCGAACGCCAGCACGGTGTCGGCACCGGCGGTACTGACCCGGTTGGCCGGCTCGCCGCCGTCGATCGAGATCCGCAGGTGCGACGTCACCGGGCCCGCCTTCTGCGACAGGCCGGTCTGGTCGAGGCCGGCACTGCGCAGGCCGTCGTACAGGGCGGCGGTGGCCAGGACCGCGTTGACCGTCACGATGCCCGTGCCGCCGATCCCGGCCAGGAACACGTCGTACGTCGGGCTCGCCACCGGAATGACCGGATCCGCCACCTCGGGCGGCTCGGGTCGCGACCCACCGGGCGCGGATTTAGCAGAGGGGTCGACCCGTACGGTGACGAAGGACGGGCAGTCGCCCTGCAGGCAGGTGTAGTCGGTGTTGCAGGAGGTCTGGTCGATCCTGGTCTTGCGGCCGAGCTCGGTCTCCACGGGCTGCACCGACAGGCAGTTGCTCTTCACCCCGCAGTCGCCGCACCCCTCGCAGACGCTCTCGTTGATGACGACCCGTTCGGTCCGCTCGGCGAGCCTGCCGCGCTTGCGGAGCCGCCTGGCCTCGGCCGCGCACTGCTGGTCGTAGATGAGCACGGTGACGCCCGGCACGTCGCGCAGGAGTCGCTGCGCCTCGTCGAGCCGGTCACGGTGCCAGACGAGCGTCCCCGGCGCGAACCGGGCCCGCCTGCCGTAACCGCGGGGCGTCTCGGAGCAGACGATGATCCTGGCCACGCCCTCGGCATGGAGCTTGCGCGTCAGCGCCGGAACGCTCAGGGCCCCCTGAGGGTCCTGCGCACCGGTCATCGCGACGACCTGGTTGTAGAGGATCTTGTAGGTGATGTTCACCCCGGCCGCCACGCACGCCTGCAGCGCCAGCTGGCCGGAGTGGAAGAACGTGCCGTCGCCGACGTTCTGGAAGATGTGCGGCACGTCGGTGAACTGCGACTGTCCCAGCCACTGCGTCCCCTCGCCGCCCATCTGGGTCAGCGACGTGACCCGCGCGCTCTCCCGGTCGGCGATCGTCACCATGGTGTGGCACCCGATGCCGCCGGCCCCCAGCGACCCTTCGGGAAGCACGGTCGACCTGTTGTGCGGGCAGCCGCTGCAGAAGTACGGGGTGCGGCTCGCCACCGGTGTCAGGGTGAGCGCCATCCGGGGTGCCCGTGGCGGCGGGGCGAGCTCGACCCGGTCGGCGAGCAGCCTGCGCAGCGGCCCGGTCAGCCGGTCGGCGTTCAGCAGTCCCCCGGCGGGCACCAGCGGCCGGCCGTCCGCGTCCTGCTTTCCCAGCACCGCCGGAGCGTCGGCCGAGCCGTACAGCAGGTCACGCACCTGGCTCTCGACGAAGGAGGTCTTCTCCTCCACGACCAGGATCTGGCGGAGCCCGCGCGCGAACCGCCGCAGGGTGCCGGCCCCGAGCGGGTAGGGCATCCCGATCCGCATCAGCCGGATCCCGGCCCGCTCCAGATCCCGCTGGTCAAGGCCCAGGTCGAGCAGGGCCTGGCGCACCGCGTCGTACGTCACGCCGGGCGCCGCGATCCCGAGCCAGGCGTCGGCGGGGTCGACCTCGACGACGTCCAGCGGGTTGGCGGCTCCGAACGCCTCGACCATCGCCCACCGGGGGCCGAACAGGTCGGCCTCGGCGAGCAGGCTGTCGGTCGGGGAGGACATGGTGCGCTGCCGGTAGGTCCACGGCCGCCCCTCCCACTCGATCCCGGGAACCGCTATGTGCATGTCGGCGAAGTCGCGGTCGACCGTGAAGAGCCCGTCGGCCACCGCGGTGACCACCTTGACGCCGACCCAGCAGCCGGACGCCCGGGACAGGGCGATGCCGTACAGCCCGAGGGCGACCATCTCCTCGGCGTCGCGCGGGTACAGCACGGGCAGCCCCATCGCGGCCAGCGTGCGCTCGCTGACGCACGGCAGCGTGGACGACGACGCGCCGGGGTCGTCACCGGCGAGGGCCAGCACCCCGCCGCGCGGGTCGACACCGTAGGTGGACGCGTGCCGGATCGCGTCGCCCGACCTGTCGACGCCAGGTCCTTTTCCGTACCAGAGACCCACCACGCCGTCGTGGGTACGCCGCCCGCTGGGCAGGGCGCTCTGGCTGCCCCAGACGGCGGTGGCGCCGAGCTCCTCGTTGAGACCGGGCAGCAGGCGCAGGTCGTCGGACCGCAGACCGGCGAGCGTCTTGTCGAGACCGGCCAGCGGGCTACCCTGGTATCCCGACACGAACGTGGCGGTGCGCAGACCGGCCCGCTCGTCGCGCGCACGCTGCTCGGCGATCAACCGGCCGACGGCCTGGACTCCCGTCAGCAGCACCGGGCCGGAACCCGGCCGGTAGCGATCGGCGAGGTCGATGCGGGCACCCGCCCCGACCACAGGATCGGCGGTCTGGGTCATGTGTGCCTCCTTCACCAGAGCTGACGCATATGTCGGTAAATTTGAGGTTAGAGTGGCTACCACGTCAAGGTTCTGCAGAAATATTGAGCGTCCTGCTCAGTTAACACCCACCACGAACGGCGACAGGTGAGCACTGTGACCAGCATTGACCGGCTCGACGCGGAGCTGCTGACCGCCCTGTCCGAAGACCCCCGGGCCGGGACCAGCGAGCTCGCGGCCCGGCTGGGGGTCGCGCGGAACACGGTCCAGGCGCGCTACCAGCGGCTCGTCGAGTCGGGGGTGCTGACGGGCTTCAGCGCCCGCGTCGACCTGGAGCGCCTTGGCCTGCCGGTGACCGCGTTCCTGCACCTGCAGCTCGCCCAGGGCACTCTGGGCGAGGTCACCGACACGCTCGGGCGGCTGAGCCAGGTCCTTGAGGTCTGCATCACCACCGGCACCAGCGACCTCATGGTCCGGGTGGCCTCCCGCAGCCACGCCGAGCTGCAGTCGCTGATCCAGGAGGTCCTGGCGCTCCGCGGCGTCGTCCGATCCACCACCGAGATCGCCCTGACGACCCCGGTGGAGTACCGCCTCGGCCCGCTGCTGGCGACCCTGACCAGCGACCGGGGCCGCGGCCGCAGCGGCGACCAGCGCCGCTGACCGGCCGGCGCCCGGACGCCGCGGCGGTGCGCGGCACCGGCCCCGCTCTCAGTGCCGGGCCTCCTGGACGGACGGGCGGTGGGCGGTGAGGAAGGTGCGGACCCCGGCGTCGGCGTAGTGGTCGAGTTCGGCCTGGGTGTGCTGGGGAGCGCCGTGGAACATGGCCTTGTTCACCGGTGTCCACAGCAGCAGGCCGACGAAGTGGTCGGCGGCCAGAAGCGGATCGTCGATCCGGAGCAGTCCCTGGTCCGCGAGCCGCTGGAACGTGGTGGCCAGGGTGGCCAGGACGCGTTCGAAGCCCTGCTCGTACCAGGCGGCACCCAGTTCCGGAAAACGGTCGGCATTGGCGATGATCAGGCGCCGCAGCTGGAGCACCTGCGGCCGCATGAGGGCGGTGAGAAACTCGCGGGCGAGCCTGCCCAGGCTCTCCTCCAGGGCCGCGCCGTCGACGGGAACGTCCGTCACCAGGTGAACGACGCCGTCGATCCGACCGGTGGTCGCCAGGATGATCTCGGCGAACAGCTGTTCCTTGTCGGTGAAGTGCTTGTAAACGGTCTGCTTGGACACCGCGGCCAGTTTCGCGATGTCGTCCATGCTGGTGCCCGGGTACCCTTTGCTCAGGAATGCCTCGGTGGCCGCCTCCAGGATGGCCTGATGCTTGCGCGCCGACCGGCCCTGCTCGTTCGGTTCCATGCCGCCCCCCTTCTCTCTAGAGTACTGGACAGTCCAGTTCCTTTATGGGTACTGTTCAGTCTAGTTCTCTAGCGCCTTGGGCAGCCACGAACAAGGAAAGCCCTCCGCGGGCCTGGCCCGGCAGGCTTCGACCTCACCCGCGACGCCA
>NZ_JBEXUE010000695.1:0-3988 GCF_040614275.1 Streptosporangium sp. NPDC006013 | reverse complement strand
GGCGGCCGGTGCCGGCATTGCCGATCAAGGCCACCATGTTGCATCTGCGCCGTCGCGTCACCCGTCCAGGAGCTTGAGGCCGATGACGCCGACCAGGATGAGCGCCAGGCAGGCGAGCCGGCCGGGGGCCGCGCTCTCGCCCAGGGCGACGATGCCCACCGCGGCGACCCCGAGCGTGCCGAGCCCGACCCAGACCGCGTACGCGGTGCCCATGGTCAGCGTCCTGAGCGCGAAGGTGAGCATGACGAAGCTCAGGACCGCCGCCGTCACCCCGACGAACGCCGGCCAGAGCCGGGTGAACCCGTCCGAGCGTTCGAGCGCGGTGGCCCAGACGATCTCCAGCGCGGCGGCCACGAGAAGCAGGACCCAGGCCATGGCGGTCAGGCCGTGGTGCCGGCGTCGACGGTGATGGTGGCGCCGGTGATGTTCCTGCCGCCCTCTCCCGCCAGGTGCGCGACGGTGGCGGCGATGTCGCCGGGGTCGCAGTAGCGGTCCAGGGCGGTGAAGCGCCGCTCCTCCTCCGCCTCGGGGCTGTCGGCCGGGTTCATCTCGGTGTCGGTCGAACCGGGCTGGACGAGGTTGGCCGTGATGCCCCTCGGCCCCAGGTCCCTGGCGAGCCCCTTGGTCAGGCCGACCAGCGCGGACTTGCTCATCGCGTAGAGCGTCCACCCCGGGTATGGCACGCGCTCGGCGAGGCTGCTGCCGACGCAGATGATCCGGCCGTCCCGGCCCATGTGCCGGGCCGCCGCCTGGGCCAGCACGAACGAGGCGCGGGAATGGATCGCGAGGGTGCTGTCGACCTCGGCGAGCGTCACCTCCTCCAGCGGGCCGAACGGGGCGACGCCGGCGTTGCTGACCAGGATGTCGATCCGCCCGAACTCGGCGACCGTCCGCTCGACCGCGGCGACCAGCACCCCGGCGTCGGTGGCCTCCGCCGCCACGGCCAGCCCGCGGGCGCCGGCGGCCTCGATCTCCTTGACGACCGCCGCCGCCCGCTCCGCCGAGCGCGCGTACGTGATCACCACGTCGGAACCCTCGGCGGCGAGGCGTACGGCGACGGCGGCGCCGATCCCACGGCTTCCCCCGGTGACGAGGGCGACTCTGCGTGTCATGTGTGCTCCTTAAGCGGAATCAGTTCCGCTTAACTGTAAAGCGGAACTGATTCCGCTTACAAGTCTCCAGTAGCCTGTGATCGTGGACGTCGTCATGAACCCGCGCCGCGAGCGGGTCGACGCGGCGCGCAACCGGGAGAAGATCCTCGCCGCCGCCGCGGGCATCGTCGCCGCTCACGGCGTCGAGGGACTGTCGATGGCGGAGGTCGCCGCCGCCGCAGGGGTCGGAGTCGGCACGCTGTACCGCAGGTTCGGCGATCGCTCGGGGCTGGCGTACGCGCTCATCGACGAGCGGGAACGCGAGTTCCAGGCGGCCTTCATCGAGGGGCCGCCGCCGCTGGGGCCCGGTGTCGACGCGCCCGCCCGCATCCGCGGCTTCCTGCACGCCCTCGCCGACAGGACCGTGGAGCAGATCGACCTGCTGGTGATGGCCGAGACGGTGACGCCGTTCGCCCGCTTCGGCGGTGCCTACGACGCCTACCACGCCCACCTGTCGATGCTCGTCGGCCAGGCCAGACCCGGCGCCGACGCCTACGTCCTCGCCGACGCCCTCCTCGCGCCGCTGGCCGCGCCGCTGCTTGCCCACCGCCTGCGCGACCGCGGAGTGACGGTCGAGCGCGTCAAGGCCGGGCTGGACGACCTGCTGGCCGCCTTCACTCCTTAAGTCTTCACTCTTTTTAAAAGGAAGCGGGCACGGACGTCCGTCCGTGCCCGCGTGTGCCGCACCCCGGTGCGGCCCGCTCCGGTCAGGCGCCGCGCCTGGCGGCCACCTTCCTGATGAGGGGCGTGAACAGCGCCAGGAGCGAGATGACCAGCAGCGTCGCCGCGATCGGGCTTTTGACCAGGACCGTCACGTCACCCGCGCCGATGGCCAGGGCCCGGCGAAGCTGGATCTCGGCCATCGGGCCCAGGATCAGGCCGATCACCGCGGGGGCGACCGGCAGGCCGAACCGGCGCATCGCGAAACCGAGCAGGCCCAGGAGATAGAGGATGACCAGCTCCACCCAGGAGGAGTTCAGCGCGTAGACGCCGAGCGCCGCGAACAGCGCGATCCCCGAGTAGAGGTAGGGGCGGGGGATGTGCAGCACCCGGGCCCAGAGCGGGGCCAGCGGCAGGTTGAGCACCAGCAGCATGGTGTTGCCCACGAACAACGAGGCGATCATGCCCCAGACCAGTGCCGGGTTGTGGTCGAACAGTTGCGGCCCCGGCTGCAGCCCGTACTGCTGGAAGGCCGCCAGCAGGATCGCGGCCGTCGCGGAGGTGGGCAGGCCCAGAGTGAGCAGCGGGACCAGCGTGCCCGCCGCCGAGGCGTTGTTGGCGGCCTCGGGACCTGCGACCCCCTCGATGGCGCCCTTGCCGTACTCCTCGCGGGCGATCCCGCGCGCCAGGCGCTTCTCGATCGAGTACGACAGGAACGTCGGGATCTCCGCTCCGCCACCGGGCAGCGCGCCGAAGGGGAAGCCGAGTGCGGTGCCGCGCAGCCAGGGCCGCCAGGAACGCGACCAGTCGGAGCGGCCGAGGAACGCCCGGCCGACCGGGATCACCTCCGGCTGGCCGTGCCGCAGCCGGGAGGCGACGTAGAGCACCTCGCCCACGGCGAACAGACCGACCGCGACGATCACCACGTCGATGCCGTCGAGCAGTTGCGGCACGCCCAGCGTCAGCCGGGCCTGGCCGGTCTGCTGGTCGATGCCGATGAGCCCGATGACCAGGCCGAGCCCCAGGGACGCCAGCCCCCGTACCACGGAGCGGGACAGCACGGACGAGACGGCCGTGAAGGCCAGAATGGCCAGTGCGAAGTAGTCCTCGGGGCCGAAGGAGATGGCGAAGTTCACCACCAGGGGCGCCGCGACGACCAGCAGCGCGGTGGCGATGGTGCCCGCGACGAACGAGCCGATCGCGGCGGTCGCCAGCGCCTGGGCGGCCCGGCCCCGCTTGGCCATCTTGTTGCCCTCTAGCGCGGTGATCATCGAGGAGCTCTCGCCGGGCGTGTTGAGCAGGATCGAGGTGGTCGACCCGCCGTACATGCCGCCGTAGTAGATGCCCGCGAACATGATGAACGCGCTGGCCGGAGGGACGGTGAAGGTGATCGGCAGCAGCAGCGCCACGGTCATGGCCGGGCCGATGCCGGGCAGCACGCCCACCAGCGTGCCCAGCGTGACGCCCACCAGCGCGTACAGCAGGTTGACCGGGGTGAGGGCGGTCGCGAAGCCCTCCAGCAGCAACTGGAACGAGTCCACTCAGATCACCCCGGACAGCAGCCCGGCCGGCAGCGTCACGCCGAGCCCTTTGACGAAGGCCAGGTAGGTGGCGGTGGACAGCAGGATCGCGATGACGCCCGCGCGCAGCCGCTGGGGGGCGCCGAGCGTCACGGACAGGCCGAAGAAGAGCAGCGCGCCCGCGATGATCCAGCCGAGCAGGTCGAGCAGCCCGGCGAAGGCCAGGAAGATCACGCTGACCAGCGCGACGGTGCGCCAGTCCGTCCGCGCGTCGGAGTCGGCGTCCTCGGCGTCCTCGGGATCGCCGTGGCCTCCCCTGAGCACGTCGATCACGTAGAACAGCCCGATCAGCAACATCGCCGCCCCGACCAGGGCGGGGAAGAACCGGGGACCGAGACCGAAGGAGGAACCCGGGGCGGCCACGTCCGCGGTGCCGACGATCACGAACGCCCCCAGCGCGAGGACCAGCACCGCCAGCCCCAGCTCGGGCCGCCGCCACGACCAGCCGGCACCGGTCTCGGGGGCCGGACGGGGATGCGCGCCGGTCTCATGCTCGGTACCGCCGTCGCCGGCGCGGGCGACGGCGCCATCGACCACGCGATCGTCGCCGGACGGCGCAGCACCGGCAACATCGTCACCTACCTGCGGGTCGCCCTG
>NZ_JBEXUE010000694.1:0-4021 GCF_040614275.1 Streptosporangium sp. NPDC006013 | reverse complement strand
GCCGGTCATGGGCGTGCCCGTCGAGCCGTCGAGCGGAGCCAGGCCGTGACCATCGACCACACGCTGGTGAAGCGCTTCCGGCAGGACGTCGGAGACAGGCTGGCCCATCAGCGCCGCCTGGACCAGGCCAGCGGCCTGCAGCCGATGACCGGTGAGGACGAGCGCCAGTTCGCCCGCGCGCTGATCGCGCAGATCCTGGAGGAGTTCGCCCGCGGCGAGATCGGCGTCGGCAGGACCCCGCCCACCGCCGAGGAGGAGGAGGCGCTGGCCGCGGGGATCCACGCGGCCCTGTTCGGCGTCGGCCGCCTCCAACCCCTGCTGGACGACCCCGAGGTCGAGAACATCGACATCAACGGCTGCGACCGGGTGTTCGTCGGCTACGCCGACGGCCAGGAGATCATGCGTGAGCCCGTGGCCGAGTCCGACGAGGAACTGGTCGAGCTGGTCCAGATCCTCGCCGCCTACAGCGGCCTGTCCAGCAGGCCGTTCGACACCGCCAACCCCCAGCTCGACCTGCGCCTTCCCGACGGCTCCCGGCTCTCGGCCGTGATGGACGTGACGGTCCGCCCGTCCATCTCCATCCGCCGCTCCCGGCTGGGCAAGGTCTTCCTCAGCGACCTGGTGGGAAACGGCAGCCTGACCCCGGAGCTGGGGCGTTTTCTGGCGGCGGCGGTGGCGGCCAGGAAGAACATCATGATTTCCGGTTCGACCAACGCCGGGAAAACGACACTGCTGCGCGCCCTGGCCAATGAGATTCCGCCCGCCGAGCGGCTCATCACCGTCGAGCGCGCCCTCGAACTCGGCCTCGACCAATTCCCGGAACTCCATCCCAACGTGGTCGCCTTCGAGCAGCGGCTGCCCAATTCCGAGGGCCAGGGCGAGATCACCATGGCGGAACTGGTCCGCCGCTCCCTGCGCATGAACCCGTCCAGGGTGATCGTCGGAGAGGTCCTCGGCGACGAGATCGTCACCATGCTCAACGCGATGACCCAGGGCAACGACGGCTCGCTGTCGACGATTCACGCCAACTCCTCGATGGAGGTCTTCAACCGCATCGCGACCTACGCGCTCCAGGCCACGGAGCGCCTGCCGATCGAGGCCACCCACATGCTCATCGCGGGCGCGATCGACTTCGTGGTGTTCATCGAGAAGCGCAACGACTACGCGGTGGGAGGCAGGCTGCGGCGCTTCGTGTCGAGCGTGCGCGAGGTGGCCGGAGTGGACGGCAGGGTGCTCTCCTCGGAGGTGTTCGCCATGACGCCCGACGGCCGGGTCGTGCCGCACGCGCCGCTGTCGTGCCTGGAGGAGCTCGCCCACTTCGGCTACGACCCGGGAGGCTGGACATGACCTCCCTGCCTCCGGGCCTGTTCGACCCGCTGGTGCTGCTGGCCGGCATCGCGATCGGCGCGGGGCTGTTCCTGCTCGTCATCGCGCTGTACGGGGTGCGCCCCCGCCCGTCGTCCCCCGGCAGGAAGGCGGGCAGGCGCGAGTTCGTCCGTGCCCTGTCCACCCGTACCGCGGCGGGGGTCATCGTCGGGGTGGTCGTGCTCGTGGTGACCGGGTGGCCGGTCATGGCGGTCGGAGCCGTGCTCCTCGCCCTGGCCTGGCGGGGCCTGTCCGGCGGAGCCGCCGAGGAGCGGACCGCGATGCGCAGGCTGGAGGCCCTGGCCGCCTGGACCGAGTCGCTCCGCGACACCATCGCCGGGGCGGCCGGGCTGGAGCAGGCGATCCCGTCCTCGATCCGGGCGGCGGCCCCCACGCTCCGCCCGCACCTGCGGTCGATGGTCGACCGCCTGCACACCAGGATGGCGCTGCCCGACGCGCTCAGGCGCTTCGCCGACGAGCTCGACGACCCGTCCGCCGACCTGGTCGTGGCCGCCCTCATCCTCAACTCCAAGCTGCGCGGCCCCGGCCTGCGTGACGTGCTCGGCGCGCTGGCCGTCTCCGCCCGCGAGGAGCTCGACATGCGCCGCCGGGTCGAGGCCGAGCGCCGCTCCACCCGGCGGAGCGTGCAGATCGTGGTCGGCACGGCCATCGCCTTCGCCGTCATGCTCGTGGTGTTCAACCCCTCCTATGTCGAGGAGTACGACAACGCGCTCGGCCAGGCCGTGCTCGTGGTGGTCGCCGGGCTGTTCGGCGCGGGGTTCGCCTGGATGCGCCGCCTGGCCCGCTTCGACAAACCCGCCCGCCTGCTGGGCCTGCCCTCCGGGGGTGAGGTGTCCGATGACTGAGGCGCTGCTGGCGGGCTCCGTGCTCGGGATGGGCCTGTTCCTGCTGTTCCGGGCGCTGTTCCCGGCCCGCCCAGGGCTGGTGACGCGGCTGCTGGCGCTCGACGCGGCCCGCGAGGGCACCGACGCGCCTCGCGCCCGGCTCATCCTGCCCGACGAGGAGGTCAGCGTCTTCCGGCGCGGCCTGGGGGAGCGGATGGCCCGCTTCTACGCGGCCAGAGGCTGGGAGGCGCGCTCCGCCAGGGCCGACCTGGCGCTGCTCGGCAGGTCGTTCGAGGGCTTCCTGGCCACCAAGGTGCTGCTGGCGGTCTCCGGGCTGCTGGCCTTCCCGCTGCTGGTCGGCTGGCTGGTGCTGATGGACTGGGGCGTCTCCCTCACCGTCCCGCTCTGGGCGGCACTCGTGGTCGCCGGGGTCTTCTTCGTCCTGCCGGACCTTCAGGTCAAGCGGGACGCCGCGCGGATGCGCCGCGACTTCCGGCACGTCGTCGGCTCCTTCCTGGACCTCGTCGCGATGAACCTGGCGGGCGGGCGCGGGGTGCCCGAGGCGCTGATGATGGCGGTCTCGGTGGGCAGTCCCGGCCCCGACGAGGAAGGCGCCAACTGGGCGATGTCCCGTATCCGCGAGGCACTCGGCAACGCCAGGATCGTCGGCATCACCCCCTGGCAGGCCCTCGGCCAGCTCGGTGACGAGATCAACGTCGACGAGTTGCGCGACCTGTCCGCGGCGCTCGGCCTGGTCGCCGACGACGGCGCCAAGGTCCGCTCGTCCCTCACCGCCCGTGCCGCGACCATGCGCCGCCGCGAGCTGGCCGAGATCGAGGGGCAGGCGGGCGAGCGCTCCCAGTCGATGCTCGTCGCACAGCTCCTGCTCTGCGCGGGTTTCGTGATCTTTCTAAGTTTTCCGGCCGCTATGAAGATGTTGGGGTCCTGACCATGCTGAGCCATCCGTGGATCACTTACGCGACCGCCGTTCTGAGCGTCCGGATCACCAGGGCGCGCAACGCCCCCACCAGGGGGGCCTCCGCCGTCGAATGGGTCATCATCACGGCCATCATCGCCGGGGTGGCGCTCGGCCTCGCCACGCTCATCAAGACCCTCGTCGAGGGGAAGCAGGCGGAGATCTCCAGTCAGTTCGGCGGCGGGGGCGGCGGGGGCGGCGACCTTGGAGACCCGTGACCGTGAGCGGGGCCGCCCCGGGAACGGGGGGGCCAAGCCCGGCCGGGACGGCAGCCGGAGTGGTGAACGCGGCGCCACGGGACGCGGTGCGCGTTCGGCCGCGCGCCGACGAGGCCGGGGCGGTGAACGCGGCGCCACCGTGATCGAGTTGGCGATCATCATGCCGGTGGTGCTGGTCGTCATCCTGCTCATCGTGCAGTCCGCCCTCTGGTTCCACGGGCGCCAGATCGCCGACGCCGCGGCCAGGGAGGGGGCGCGGCTGGCCCGGGTCGACACCGAGTCCTGGCAGCAGGACGCCGAGTCCCGCGCCCAGGAGGTGATCCGGACCGTCGGCCCGAAGCTCCTGGAGGGCGCCACGGTCACCGCCTGGGCGGAGGGCGACCAGCGGGGTGTCGAGGTGACCGCCTCGGCGGTCCAGGTCGTCCCGCTGCTGCCCTCCACCACGTTCACGGTCACCGCGCGCTTCGGCGGTCCCATCGAGTGTTTCCGGCCCGACGACGGAAGTGAAGGATGTCAGTCAATGACCCCCTCCTGAGGGAGGGGGCTTGAGGCGCGGTAATGCGCTTTGAAGCCCCGCGTTGACCAGCCCTGGCCGTCAGCTCAAGGAGGTGCGTTTT
>NZ_JBEXUE010000693.1:0-4022 GCF_040614275.1 Streptosporangium sp. NPDC006013 | reverse complement strand
CCTGTCGGGCTCGGCCATCGAGCAGGCCCAGGTGGCCTGAGTCGTTTTTGCGGTGGCGATGGGGCGGACGGGCCTGTCGGGCTCGGCCATCGAGCAGGCCCAGGTGGCCTGAGTCGTTTTTGCGGTGGCGATGGGGCGGACGGGCCTGTCGGGCTCGGCCATCGAGCGGGTCCAGGTGGCCTGAGTCGTTGACAGGGCGGACGGGTCAGCCGGATGCGATCAGCGCGACCGCGGCGAGCGTGAAGCCGATGCCCACGGTCTGCACGGTGTTGAGCCGTTCCCCCAGCACCTGACGGGCCAGCAGCAGCGTGCTCGCCGGGTAGAGCGAGACCAGGACGCCGACGAGGCTCAGCAGCCCGCGCTGCTGGGCGAGCATGAAGAGCACGTTGGCGACCATGTCGAGCGCTCCGGCCGCGATGATGACGCGCAGCGTGCCCGGCCCGGGACGCAGGGTGCGGCCGGTGGTCAGGGTCAGCAGGACGATGAGAGTGACCGAGGCCAGGCGCGCCCCGACCAGAGGCCACACGCCGCCTTCCGCCGGGGCCTGGGCGAGCAGGATGAAGAAGCCGCCGAAACCCGCGCCCGCGGCGAGTGAGGCCAGGATCGGGCCGTACCCGCTGCCGCTTTTCCCGCCGGAGGAGTCGCGGCTCACCAGTAGCACCGCCAGCAACGCGAGGACCACGCCCACCAGCGCGATCGGCTCGGGGCGTTCCCCGACGGCCAGCCCGAACAGCACGGGCAGCACCGCCGAGACGGTCGCGGTGATCGGCGCCACCACCGACATCACGCCGGTGGCCAGTGCCCGGTAGAACAGCACCACCGCCGCCGCGCCGCAGAGCCCGGAGGCCGCGCCCCAGGCCAGCGTCACGGGCGCGGGGGTCCCCGGCAGGATCGGCAGCAGCGCGACGGCCACGGCCAGCCCCGCGGTCTGGGAGAGAACCACCACGGCGAGCACCCGCGACCGGCGGGTGGCCATGCCGCCCAGGAAGTCCGCGGTGCCGTAAACCATCGCGCAGGCCGTCGCCAGCACCACAGCGGTCACAAGTCACCTCAGTTCAATAGAATGTACTCCTAGTACAATATATGGAGTGCAATGGAGTGCAAAACAAGTTAACTAGACTGAACTTATGGACCCAGAGACGATCACCGCCGCGGTCGCCAACAACGTGCGGGCCCAGCGGGCGCACCGGCAGATGACCCTCGACGAGCTCGCCGCGCGCTCCGGGGTGAGCCGGGGCATGCTGGTCCAGGTCGAGCAGGGCAGGACCAATCCGAGCATCACCACGCTCACCCGCATCGCCGACGCGCTCGGGGTGACCGTCGCGCGGATGGTGGAGGTCTCCGACACGCCCGTGGTCCGGATTGTCCATAGCACGGACGTGGTCACCTTCCCGCACGGTGACTCCAGCACCGCGCGCCTGCTGGTCGGCACCGACGCGCCCGCCATCCTGGAGCTGTGGGACTGGCGGCTGGCCCCCGGTGACCACCACGACGGCGACGCCCACCCGCCGGGCACGCGCGAGATGCTGACCGTACTGGAAGGGCGGCTCACCCTCTCGGTGTACGGCAGGAGCCACATCGCCGAGGAGGGTGACGCGGTCGTGTTCAGCGCCGACCGCCCGCACCGGTACGCCAACGAGGGGGAGGTTCCGCTGCGATTCGTGATGGTCGTGACCGAGCCCCGCGAGACGCCGGATCGCTGACCGATATGAGATGTTCGCTGGAAGGAGCCCTTTTAAGGCGCTAACTGGTCTCATCGGATGAGACGTCGCCCCCGGGTACGCATCTCATTCGATGTGGCGTCGAAATGGCGCGTCGGTACGGGCCAATCGGCAGTCTATGTCCCATCCTGGGGGAAGACCCGGCCATGACCTTGCGGGGGACACGGCCGGGGGCCGCTCGCCGTCCCCGCGTTGCTTTCGGGGGGAAGCATGCGGGTACGGATGGTGTCGATGGCCCTGCTGCTCGCGGCGGCTGGGTGCGCTTCTCCGAGCACCACGACAGGCGCGCCCCCGCCTACCGCGACCATCGCGCCCACCGGGCGGGCCACGCCGATCGGGCCGAACGAGCCGACCGCCCCCATCGTGCCCATCGTGCCCGCCGGGCCGACCGGCCCCCCGGGGCGTACCGCGCCCGCCGGCGTCCCCGCAGGTGCCCCCGCCGCCGGCGCGCCCTCGGCGACCGCCTCGGGGACGGCGGGCGCGAGGAGGGCCGAGGCCCGGCCGGACTGGCCGGTGGGAAACTTCCCCGCTCCGCGTCCGGCACGCAGGATCAACTGCGAGCGGGTCAGATGCGTGGCGCTGACCTTCGACGACGGTCCGGGGGCCTACACCAATGCCCTGCTCGACATGCTCGCCAGGCACCGGGGCAGGGCGACCTTCTTCGTCGTCGGGCAGATGGTGCCAGGGGACGGCGAGCGGATCCTCCGCAGGATGGTGGCCGATGGGCACGAGCTGGGCAACCACAGCTGGAGCCACCCGGAGCTGCCCGGGCTGTCGGAGGCCGGTATCAGAGAGCAGCTGAACCGTACCCAGTGGATCGTCAAGCGCGCGACGGGGGTGACGATGGACCTCATGCGCCCGCCGTACGGGGCGACCGATGCCCGGGTCGCCGCGGAGAGCCGCCACCTGGGGCTCGCCCAGATCCTGTGGGACGTCGACACGCTCGACTGGCGTGACAGGGACTCCTCGATCGTCGCCCGCCGCGCGGCCGAGGCGAAACCGGGCTCCATCGTGCTGATGCACGACATCCATGCCTCCACCGTCCAGGCCGTTCCGCGGCTGCTGCACCATTTCGCCGCCAGGGGCTACCGGCTGGTCACGCTCTCCGAGCTGTACGGGAGGCGCCTGGTGTCGGGCAGGAAGTACCCCGTCGACAGCGGCTTCTGAGATCCTTCGAGCCTGTTCTCGTGCCGGGTGGGGGCCCGGCGGAGCGTGAACCTCCCGCGCCCGTTTCCCGACTGTTCCGGTTGAGGAGGCAGGGTGACTGACGAACTGCTGGTGGTCCGGTGCCGGCTCGGCGAGCGCGAGGCGTTCGCCGAGCTGGTGAGGGCCTGGCACGATCCGGTTTGGAACTACGTGCGGCGCATGCTGGGGCCCGCGCAGGCCGACGACGTGGCCCAGGAGGTCTGGGTGGCCGTGATGCGCGGGCTGCCACGGCTGAGGGAGCCGGGCCGGTTCGCGCCCTGGCTGTTCACGATCGCCAGGCGTGCGGTGGCCGACCGGCTCCGCGAGGAGTACGCCAGACCCGAGGTCCTGGCGGAGGAGGAACGCGCGACCGGCGACCCGGCCGACGCCCTCGTGGACCGCGCCGGCCTGCTGGCGGGCCTGTCGGAGCTACCGGTCAGGGAGCGGGAGATCCTCGTGCTGTTCTACCTGCACGACCTCTCCCTGGAGGACTGCGCGCAGATCTGCGCCGTCCCCGTCGGCACCGTCAAGTCACGCCTGTCCCGCGCGCGGCGCATGCTGCGCGACCGGCTCACGGAGAAGGGATATCGAGAATGAACCCCGACGACATGATCGGCAGGCTGGCCGGGCCGCTGTCGCTGCGCCGCCGGATCGGCAACGTCGTGGCACTGCTCGGCGGGCTGGGCGGGGCGCTGTTCACCGGTCTGCTGTGGGCCACGGAACCCGCCCTGCCGGGTCGTACCCACCTGGCCTTCGGCGCTATGGTCGCGCTCGGCCTGGCCTGGGCCGGCTACGGAGCCTGGGCGTTGACCCGCAGGACGCCGCTGTTCGCCCTCGACCGGGTGGTCGCCGCCTGGCTGGCGGTGGCCGCGACCGTCCTGCTGACGGCGGGAACGGCCGCGATCGCGATCACCAGGGGGACCTGGGCGGGTGCGGCGGGGGTCGCCGTCGCCGCGACGCTGGCCATGCTCGCGGTGGCGTTCCTGCTCAGGGCCCGCGCCGACCGCGCCGCCCTGCTGCGGCCGACGCGGTGACCCGTTTCCTACGCGACCAAGATGATGAAGGAGCCGAGTGATGGCGATCAGTCTCTGCATTCCGCCGCGGCAGGGGGAGCTG
>NZ_JBEXUE010000692.1:0-4034 GCF_040614275.1 Streptosporangium sp. NPDC006013 | reverse complement strand
CGCCCCCGTAAGACACTCGGCTGGCGCACTCCCGCAGAGGCGTTCAACGAGCACCTATGCTTGCTGGCAGGCAGTGTTGCAACGACTCCTTGAACTCAAGTTGGCAGCCGCGATCCGAGTGGAAGATCACCGCCGTGGTGGGACGGCGGTTGCGGCAGGCCGCCTTCAGGGCATCGGCGACCAGCTCGGTGCGCAGATGATCGGCGGTGGCCCACCCCACCACCCGCCGGGAGGCGATATCGATGACGGTGGCCAGATACAGCCGGCCCTCCTCCGTCGGGATATACGTGATGTCGCCGCACCAGCGGGTGTCGATCGCGGCCGGGTCGGGGGTGAACTGGCGCGGATGGATCGGCAGGCCTCATCACCGCCTGGTTTTACACTCCCGCCCACCGTCGATACCGCCACGCACCCGGCCTACCGACTCGGCGAGACGATCAGGATCCACGCTTCCTATGACCAAACCACCACCAGCGGCCGCTCTGGTCGCACGGCCCATTGCGTCCTCGACGGTGCTTTGGCCTGGCCACGACCACCGGCCTTGGGGCATTCTCGCCGGCAGGAAGACCTGAACAGCTCCACGCGAAGTCGTCCAAGCCTAAGTGTCGTGTCGCAGTTCAACACGTGTCCCTTCCGCCAACTTCATCTGAAAGGGACAGTGGACCGCTGACCTGTATATCCGTTGTTTCCTACGTCGTTACCACTGGAACCCCGAAACGGCCCTCCACTCGGGTCGGCGCGACCAAGTGCAAAGTAGCTCTGCGTAAGCGCTGGTGGTGGAGGGGTGACCGCAGGCCCGGCCTGTTGTTGGGTCAATGTCCACGGGCGCACGTCACCACGAGGTTCGCGACAACGCCGACCGCTTCTCCCCCGTTGGACAGATCAACGCCGAAGCCGACACATCCCCCAAGAAGCGATCGACGCCTGACAGGAGACCGGGCCGCGGCGGGGTCCGCAGCGAGTTCCCAGAGACCTGCGGCAGATCGCCGGTGCAGTCGATGCCCCCGAGTTAACGGAAGAGTTACTTCCTGAAGCAAAACGGCAAGCCTGGAGGCGACCCATCCGCGTCAGGCCGGGCCGAGGACGCAGAACTCGTTGCCTTCCGGCTTGCCGAACAGGCGGACGATACCGGTGCGAGGGGTGAGGGAGACCGTCGTCGAGCCGCAGGCGCGCACTCCTCAGCGCGGGCGCCGGCACCCAGCAGCGTGAAGATGATGGCCGCGTGCGCACCATCCGTCCTTGAAGACGGTGAAACTTTCATCCAAGGGCGCGGGCCAGGGACTCGGCTCTGCGGTGGTCGTACGGTGCGGCCAGGCGTTCGGCGGTCGCCATCGCCTGCTCGGCCGCCCGCCTGGCCTGCCTTCGCCCGCCCAGGGCGGCCAGGATCAGCGCGAGGGCCCAGCCGATCCGGGCGGCGGCGCCGGGGTTGCGGGCGGCGTACCGGGAGAGGTGCCCGAGCAGGAGGGGGGCCACGGTCCGGTCCTGCCCCGCGTCCCCGAGCAGCTCGGCGAGGCCGGTCCAGCACTCCAGCATGCCGGGCTGCACCGCCGGCAGCCGCTCGGCCAGCGTCAGCGCCTCGGCCAGCGCCGCGGGCGCCCGCGCCGGCTCCAGGCGAGCCGCGATGGTGAGCAGGCGCAGCTCCTGGATCGTGCGGCTCGCCGGGCTGTCGCGCAGGCCGATCTCCTTCGCGTGCGTACGCCGCCGCTCGTGCGAGGCGCGGGCGGCCGCCAGCAGCTCCCGGATCCGCTCCACCGGCACCCCGTCCAGGCGCAACAGCGCTTCCGCCCGGCCGGTCAGGCACCAGTGGCGGCCGATGTCGTCCCCGCCCACCCGCGCGACCGCCAGCTCCTCCGTCTCCGCATACCCGGTGGCCGCCGCGGCGAACTCGCCCTGCCACAGCGCGGTCTCGGCGAGCATGCCGGCGCAGTTCTCGGCCACCCGCGGGTCGATCGTCCGCGACCGTCCCTCCGTGAACGACCGCCTGGCGTCCTCGAAACGGCCCGCGTGGAGCAGATCGATCCCGCGGGCCAGCCAGGCCCGGTGCACGGCCTCGTCCGGGTGGTCGATGCCGGAAAGTGCCTGGTTGGCGAGGCTGCCGTAGCGGGTGGCGATCCGGTGGCGGCCGGCGAGGCGGGCGATGGTGGCGAAGTTCGCGTAGGACTCGGCGCGCAGGGCGGGGTCGGTGCCGCGGTCGGCGGCGTTGAGCTGGCGCAGCGAGGTCACCAGCATCACGGGGAGGTCCTGCTGGTGGTAGGCGAGCCGGGCGAGCAAGGTCAGCGCCTGCGCGGCCTCGGCCTCGTCCGTACGGGGTACGGGGAGGAGACGGCGGGCGGCCGTGATCGGCAGGAGTCGGTGGGCGGCCTGGCGGGTGGCTGCGGTCAGGAGAGCGGTCGCGAGGCCGGTGGGGGTGGTGGGGAGTGGCTCACCGAGCGTGTCGAGGGCGGCGCGGGCCAGGCGGGTGGCGGCGTGTTCCCTGGCGAGCTGGTGGGAGCTCACCGCGGCCATCCGGAGCAGGCGGGCCCGCAGGCGCAGGTCTTCCGGAGGGCGGTCGAGGTGCTCGCGGACGATCGCCACCGACTCCTCGTACAGGCGCAATCGCAGGCACAACGTCCAGTAGTGGTCCAGGAAGCGCGGCTGCCCGGACACCCGCCAGGCCAGGCGGATGTTGTCCATCTCGGCGCCGAGCACGCGGACGACCTCGGCGTCCGAGCCGTCCTGGAGCGCGGTGGCGTGCCGGTCGAGGAGGCGGGCGTAATGGCGGGTGTGCCGTTCGCGTACCCCCGGGTCCTCCAAGTGGGCGGCGGCGAGCTGCTGGATGAGAGGGTGGAGGGTGTACCGGCCGGACGGGGTGAGCTGCAGCATGCTGTGGTCGACCAGGTGGACCAGCACCTCAGGGCTGGTTCCGGCGACCTCCAGGGCCGCGCGCAGGGTGCAGCCGCCGCCGAACACCGACAACGCCGCCAGCGCCGCCCGCCTCGCCGGGTCGAGCAGCCGCCAGGACGTCTCGAAGACCGTACGCATGCTCGCGTGCCTGGACCGTGCGGCGGGCCCGGACATGGAGAGCAGCCCCGTGTCCACGCCGAGGCGTTCGGCCAGGTCGGCGCACGGCACGGCACGCAGCAGGCCGGCCGCCAGCTCGATCGCCAACGGCAGCCCGCCGGTCACGGCGCAGATCGCGGCCACCAGCGGGGCCTCGCGCTCGGGGTCGAACCCCGGCCAGGCCTTGAGCGCCCGCACGACGAACAACGCCTCGGCGGCCGACTCGGCAAGCCCCTCCACCGGGACGATCACCTGCCCGGGCACGTCCAGCCGCCGCCGGCTGGTCGCCAGCACCCGCACACCCGGCGCCACCCGCAGGATCTCCGCGATCACCCCGTCGAAGGACGGCAGATGTTCGAGATTGTCGAGCACCAGCAGCGTCGAGCGACCGGCGAGGGCGGCGAGCAGCAGCTCGGCGGCGGGCCGCGGCGGCGAGAGGTCCACGCCGAGCCGGCGCGCGAGCGTCGTCACAGCCGCCTCCGCCCGCACCCCGGCAAAAGACACGAACGCGACATCCGCCGAGGAGGGGGAGGCGGCGTTGCGCTCGCCGGCTCGCGCGGAGGATAGGGACGCGGTGTCGTGCTTCCTGGTCCCCGTGGAGGAGAGGGACGCGGCATCCCGGCCCCCGGCCTCCGCCGCGGCGATGGCCAGGCGGGTCTTGCCGATGCCGCCCGGGCCCGACAGGGTGATCAGGCGTTCCCGGGACAGCAGGGCACGTAGACGGCGGATGTCGGACTCGCGGCCGACCAGCTCCGACCCGGGGACCGGCAGGGCAGCCCGGCGGGCGGTCGCGGGCCGGGGCGTGAGGTCCTGGCGGAGCGCGCGGGTCTCGGGTGCGGGATCGACGCCCAGCTCGCGCGCCAGCCGCAGGCGCAGCTCCTCGTAGCAGGCCAGGGCCGCGGCCCGGTTCCCGGTCCTGGCCGCCAGCTGGCCAGGGTCGGGCGGGGCTGACCCTCGCGGGGCCGGTCGGGCGAGACCGGAAAAGTACACGGCTG
>NZ_JBEXUE010000691.1:0-4040 GCF_040614275.1 Streptosporangium sp. NPDC006013 | reverse complement strand
ACATGCTGGACGCGGGGCCGGAGCGGTTGCGGCAGATCCTGGCCGAGCTGATGGAGCTGTTCGCGGCTGGTGAGCTGCGGCCGTTGCCGGTGACGCCGTGGGATGTGCGGCGGGGCCGGGAGGCGTTCCGGTTCATGAGCCAGGCCAAGCACACGGGTAAGATCGTGCTGACGATGCCCCGGCGGTGGAACCCGGACGGCACGGTGTTGATCACCGGCGGCACGGGCGGTTTGGGCGCGCTGTTCGCGCGGCATCTGGTGGCCGAGCGCGGCATACGGCACTTGCTGCTGGCCAGCCGAAGGGGCCTGGATGCTCCGGGAGCGGTGGAGTTGCAGGCCGAGCTGATCGCACACGGTGTCGAGGTCACAGTCGTGGCGTGTGATGTGACCGACCGGGACCAGGTGGCGGCCTTACTCGCCGAGGTGGACGCCGAGCATCCGCTGACAGCGGTGATCCACACCGCGGGCGTGCTGGATGACGGGACCATCCCTTCGCTGACGCCGGAGCGGCTGGATGTGGTGTTGCGGCCGAAGGTCGACGCCGCCTGGCACCTGCACGAACTCACCGCAGATCTAGATCTGGCCGAGTTCGCCGTGTTCTCGTCGGCGGCGGGCATGATCGGAGCTCCCGGCCAGGGCAACTACGCCGCGGCCAACTCCTTCCTCGACGCGCTGACCCAGCAGCGCTGGGCTGCGGGGTTGCCCGGACTGTCGCTCGCCTGGGGTGCGTGGGCTCAGGACAGCGGGATGACCGGCACCTTGAGCGATGGCGACATGGAGCGGCTGGTCCGTGCCGGCACGCCGCCAATCGCACCGGAACAGGGCGTCGCCTTGTTCGAGTCGGCGGTCCGTTCTGGCGAACCGGTCGTGGCCCCGGTCCGGCTGGATCTGCCGGTGCTGCGTGCCCAGGGCGAGATACCGCCACTGTTGCGCAAGCTGGTGCGGGGAAGCCGCCGGTCCGCCGTCGGGAAGGCGGCGACAGCCAGCACCCTGCTGCAGCGGCTAGGTCCGCTGGGCGCGGCCGAGCGCGTCGAGGTCCTGGTGGATCTGGTACGTACCGAGGTGGCCATGGTGCTCGGGCACTTCTCGCCCGAGACGGTGGAGGTGCGGCGGGAGTTCCGCGAGCTGGGCTTCGACAGTCTCACCGCGGTCGAGCTGCGTAACCGGCTGAACGGTACAACCGGGTTGCGGTTGCCGTCCACGCTGGTGTTCGACTACCCGACGCCTGCCGTGCTGGCGCAGTTCCTGCTGGCCGAGCTGCTCGGCGAGCACGCCGACGTGGTGGTACCCACCGAGATCCGGCCAGTGGCCGACGACCCCATCGTGATCGTGGGCATGGCGTGCCGCTATCCGGGTGGGGTCACTTCTCCGGAGGACCTGTGGCGGCTGGTCACCGAGGGCGCGGACGCGATCTCGCCCTTCCCGACCACGCGCGGCTGGGATCTGGGAGCCTCCTACAACCCGGATCGGGAACGCCGGGGCACCGACTATGTGCGCGAAGGCGGCTTCCTGCACGAGGCAGGGGAGTTCGATCCGGGGTTCTTCGGGATCTCGCCCCATGAGGCGCTGGCGATGGATCCGCAGCAGCGGCTGCTGCTTGAGGTGTCGTGGGAGGCGGTCGAGCGGGCCGGGATCGAGCCGGGCTCGCTGCGCGGCAGCCGTACCGGCGTGTTCGCCGGACTGATGTATCACGACTACACGAACAGCGTGTCGTTTCCGCAAGAAGCGATGGGGTTCGTCGGTACTGGTGGCGCGGGCAGCGTCGCGACCGGTCGCCTGTCCTACACCTTCGGGCTGGAGGGTCCGGCGGTGACGGTGGACACCGCCTGCTCGTCCTCCCTGGTGGCGCTGCATCTGGCGGCGCAGGCGCTGCGCGGCGGTGACTGCTCGCTGGCGCTGGCCGGTGGTGTGACGGTGATGGCCACGCCTGGGGTGTTCATCGATTTCAGCGTGCAGGGCGGGCTGGCCGGCGACGGCCGGTGCAAGCCCTACGCGGACACGGCGGATGGCACGAGCTGGGCCGAGGGTGTGGGCATGCTGGTGCTGGAGCGGCTGTCGGACGCGCGCCGCAACGGTCACCAGGTGCTGGCGGTCGTGCGTGGGTCGGCGGTCAACCAGGACGGTGCGTCCAACGGCTTGACCGCGCCGAACGGTCCTTCGCAGCAGCGGGTGATCCGGCAGGCGCTGGCCGGTGCCGGTTTGTCGCCGTCCGAGGTGGACGCGGTGGAAGGGCACGGTACGGGTACGACGCTGGGTGACCCGATTGAGGCACAGGCACTGCTGGCGACCTATGGGCAGGACCGGGACGAGGACCGTCCGCTGCTGCTGGGTTCGGTGAAGTCGAACATCGGTCACACGCAGGCCGCGGCCGGTGTCGCCGGTGTGATCAAGATGGTCATGGCTCTCCGGCACGGTGTGCTGCCCAAGACGCTGCACGTGGATGCGCCGTCCTCGCATGTGGACTGGTCGGCGGGCGCGGTGGAGTTGCTGACCGAGCCGGTGGAGTGGCCGCGTAATGGTCATGCGCGCCGGGCGGGTGTGTCGTCGTTCGGGATCAGTGGCACCAACGCTCACGTGATCTTGGAGGAGGGGCCGGGGGTTTCGGTTCAGCCGGGTGCGGAGGATCGGGCGCCGGCCGCTGGTGTGGTGGTTCCGGTGCTGGTGTCGGGTCGTACGGCGGGGGCGTTGCGGGCGCAGGTCGAGCGTTTGATCTCGCACGTGGGGGGCCATCGTGAGGTGGCGTTGGCCGATACGGCGTTCTCGCTGGCCACGACGCGGTCGGTGTTCGAGCATCGCGCGGTGGTGCTGGCGGGGGATCACGATGGTGTGCTGGCGGGTTTGGGTGCGCTGGCCGGGGACCTGCCGGGTGCGGGTGTGGTGCGCGGGGTGGCCGCTGGGGAGCCGAAGCTTGCGGTGTTGTTCACCGGTCAGGGCAGCCAGCGGGCGGGGATGGGCCGGGAACTCTATGAGCGGTTCCCGGTGTTCGCGGAGGCGTTGGATGAGGTGATCGCCGAGCTGGACCCGCTGCTTGAGGGTTCGCTGCGTGAGGTGCTGTTCGCCGGCCAGGCCGGGCTGCTGGATCAGACGGGGTGGGCGCAGCCGGCGCTGTTCGCGGTGGAGACGGCGTTGTTCCGGCTGGTCGAGTCGTGGGGTGTGCGGCCGAATGTGCTGGCCGGTCATTCGATCGGGGAGATCACGGCGGCGCATGTGGCGGGGGTGTTGTCGCTGGCCGATGCGTCTGCGTTGGTGGCGGGCCGGGCGCGGTTGATGCAGGCGCTTCCTGCGGGTGGGGCGATGGTCGCGGTCCAGGCGTCCGAGGACCAGGTTGCTGATCTGCTGGCGGGGCGTGAGGGTGAGGTGTCGGTCGCGGCGGTGAACGGTCCCCTCTCGCTGGTGCTGTCCGGGTTGGAGGAGGCGGTGCTTGAGGTGGCCGCCGCGCTGGAGTCCCAGGGGGTGCGGACGCGGCGGTTGCGGGTGTCGCATGCGTTCCATTCGCCGTTGATGGATCCGATGCTGGCGGAGTTCCGCACGCTGGCGAGCAGGCTCACCTACAACCCGGCGCGGGTTCCGATCGTGTCCACTCTGACCGGGGAGACGGCCACGGCTGAGCAGTTGTGCTCGCCGGATTACTGGGTGGATCAGGTTCGTGGCGCGGTCCGTTTCGCCGACGGCGTGCGTGTTCTGCACGCGCAGGGGGTGCGGGCGTATCTGGAGCTGGGCCCCGACGGGGTGCTGACCGCCATGGCGCAGGACACGCTCGACGCCGGCTCTGCCGTGGATGCGTATGAGACGGACATGGTGCTGGTGCCGGTGCTGCGAAAGGACCGGGATGAGCACACGGCGGTGATGACGGCGCTGGCCGAGCTGCATGTGCACGGCGTGTCGGTCGACTGGCGATCGATGCTGCCGGGTGGGCGCTGGGTCGATCTGCCCACCTACCCCTTCGAGCACCAGTGGTTCTGGCCTGCGGCGGCGGGTTCCCGGGTGGGGAATGTGGCTGCGGCGGGATTGGCGGTGGCGGGTCATCCGCTGCTGGGCGCC
>NZ_JBEXUE010000690.1:0-4042 GCF_040614275.1 Streptosporangium sp. NPDC006013 | reverse complement strand
GGTGCTGAACGGCCAGCCGCGCCGCGGCCCGGTCGTCGGGTGAGATGAAGGGGGCGGGGACGTCGGCGGCGTGCCCGTTGAGCAGGACGATGGGCACGCCCTGCCCGATCAGCTGGGTGTAGCGGTCCGAACGCGCGGTGACGTCGGCGTGCAGTCCGGAGACGAAGATGATGCCGCTGACCCCGCGCTCCACGAGCAGTTCGGTGAACTCGTCCTCGACCGCGCCGCCGGGCAGCTGGGTGCAGAGCACCGGGGTGTAGCCGTACTGGGTCAGCGTCTTCTCGAACGCCTGGGCGAACGCCGGGAAGATCGGGTTGTCCAGTTCCGGGGTGACCAGGCCGATCAGCCCGTTGCTGCGCTGGCGCAGCCGCTGCGGGCGCTCGTACCCCATGACGTCCAGCGCGGCCAGCACCGCGCGCCGGGTGACGACGGAGACCCCCGGCTTGCCGTTGAGCACCCGGCTGACCGTGGCCTCGCTGACCCCGGCCTGCGCGGCGATGTCGGTCAGCCGGGCGGTGCTGTTGCCGAGCGGGCCGACGGCACTAGGAGGCGTCATCGCGTTGCCACCAGACGGCGGAGTCGGGCGCGAGCCGCGCGACGCCGCCTTGGACGACCGGCTCGGCGCTGGCCAGCAGGACCCGCCCGGGGGCGGGCAGCTCCACGGGGTCGCCGGTGAGGTTGACGGTGCAGGTGAAGCCGGCGTCGCGGGTGAAGACCAGCGTTCCCTCCGGGGAGTCGAGCCAGGCCAGCGGGGTCTCACCGAAGGCCCTCCGCTCGCGCCTGATCCGGAGCGCGTCGCGGTACAGGTTCAGCGTGGAGAGCGGCTCCTCCAGCTGGGACTCGACGCTGAGCGGGCCCCAGGAGGACGGTATGGGGAGCCACGTCCTGTTGACGCCCGGCAGGCTGAAGCCGAAGTGCGGCTCGCCGCCGGACCAGGGGAGCGGCACCCGGCAGCCGTCACGGCCGTCGTCGGGGTTGCGGAGCCGCTGCGGGTCGCGCAGGAACTCCTCGGGAAGGTCGAGAACCTCCGGCAGGCCGAGCTCCTCGCCCTGGTAGACGTAGGCCGAGCCGGGCAGGGAGAGCGTCAGCAGGGCCGCGGCGCGGGAGCGGCGCAGACCGACCTCGCCGCCACCGTACCGGGTGAGGTGGCGCTTGACGTCGTGGTTGGAAAGCACCCAGGTGCTGGGCGCGCCGACCAGCCCGGCGGTCGCCAGCGACTCCTCGATGACCGCGCGGAACCCCTCCGCCTCCCAGGGGGTGTTGAGGAAGTGGAAGTTGAACGCCTGGTGCAGCTCATCGGGACGGACGTAGTTGGCCAGCCGCTGCGGGGACGGCGCCCACGCCTCGGCGACGCCGATCCGCTCTCCGGGGTAGGAGTCGAGCAGCCTGCGCCAGGCGCGGTGGATCTCGTGCACGCCGTCCTGGTCGAAGAACGGCACCACGTCGGTGCCGATCATCCGGATCTGGCCGCTGTGCCCGATGTCGGGCAGCCCCTCGGCCTTGACCATGCCGTGGGCGACGTCGATGCGGAAGCCGTCGACCCCCAGGTCGAGCCAGAACCGCAGGATCGACTCGAACTCCGCGTGAACCTCGGGGTTCTCCCAGTTCAGGTCGGGCTGCTCGGGTGCGAACAGGTGGAGGTACCACTCGCCGTCCGGCAGCCGGGTCCACGCGGAGCCGCCGAAGACCGACTCCCAGTCGTTGGGCGGCAGCTCTCCGGCCGCGCCCCGGCCCTGGCGGAAGATGTAACGCTCGCGCGCGGGGGCTCCCGGACCCGCCGCCACCGCCTCCGCGAACCAGACGTGCTGGTCGGAGGTGTGGTTGGGCACCACGTCCACGATGACCCGCAGGCCGTGACCGTGCGCGTCGCCGATCAGCGCCCTGGCGTCGTCCAGCGAGCCGAAGATCGGGTCCACGTCCCGGTAGTCGGCCACGTCGTAGCCGAAGTCGGCCATCGGCGAGGTGAAGAACGGAGTGAGCCAGATCGCGTCGACCCCGAGGTCCGCCAGGTACGGCAGCCTGCCGCGCGCGCCGAGCAGGTCACCCACACCGTCGCCGTTGCCGTCGGCGAAGCTGCGCACGTAGACCTGGTAGATCACCGCGTCGCGCCACCATCGGGTGGCGGTCCCGGCAGCACGGTCCGCGTAGACAAGCTCGGTCATGTTAAATCCCCCGATCAGGTGACATGTCAGGACGTGATAGCACGGTGGTGTTACGACTTCGTGGCACCGGCGGTAAGTCCGGCGACCAGGTGCCGCTGGACGAGCAGGAAGACGATCGCCGCGGGCACCGCGATCAGCACCGCCGAGGCGGTGAGCAGGCCCCAGTCGGACCAGTGCTGGCCGACGAACTGCTGGAGGCCGATGCCGAGCGTGCGCTTCTCCTCCTGCGACATGAACACGGTGGCGTAGGCCACCTCGCCCCAGGCGGTCATGAAGGAGTAGAAGGCGGTGACCGCCAGGCTGGGCCTGGCCAGCGGCAGGATGACCCGCCAGAACGTGCCGAACGGGGTCAGGCCGTCGACCATTCCGGCCTGGTCGATCTCGCGCGGGATGGAGTCGAAGTAGCTCTTCATCATCCACGCGCAGAACGGCACCGCCACGGTCATGTAGGCGATGACCAGCCCGGCGATCTGGTTGAGCAGCCCGAGGCCCGCCATCAGGTTGTAGAGGGGGACGATCAGGATCGCCACCGGGAACATCTGGGTGACCAGCAGCGTCCACATCACCCCGCGGTGGCCGGGGAAGCGGAAGCGGCTGATCGCGTACCCGGTCGTGGAGGCCAGGAAGACGCCGATGACCGTGGTCAGCCCGGCGACGATCATCGAGTTGAGCAGCCAGGTCGGGAACTGCGTCTCGGTCAGCACCCGGACGTAGTTGTCCAGCGAGGGCTGGTTGAAGATCTCCAGCTCGCTGGAGAGCCAGCCGTCGCGCGGCTTGAGCGAGGTCAGGAACAGCCAGACGATCGGGAACAGCGAGACGGCGACCGCGGCGAGCAGGGTTCCGTGCAGCAGGATCGACTTCCCCACACCGCGTTCCCCGCGCCTCCGGGCGCGCCCGGCGGTGGTGGTGACGGTGCTCACCAGACCTCCCCTTGCTTGCGCAGCGAGCGCCGGTAGACCACGGCCAGCACGACGAGGAGCAGCAGGACGATGACTCCCCAGGCCGCGGAGTTGGAGTAGTTGCGGACCCCGGTGAACGCCTCGCGGAAGGCGTAGGTGACCAGGATCTCGGTGGAGCTGCCCGGCCCTCCCCCGCTGATCAGGTAGATCACCGGGAACATGTTGAAGGTCCAGATCGTGCCCAGCAGGACGACGGTGCTCGACACGGTGCGCAGGCCGGGGACGGTGATGAAGCGGAAGCGCTGCCAGGGGGTGGCACCGTCCACCTCCGCCGCCTCGTAGAGCTCACCGGGGATCGACTGGAGCCCGCCCAGCACGGCGACCATCATGAACGGCACGCCCATCCAGACGTTGACCGCGATGACCGCGATCTTCGCCGTGGTCGGGTCGTCGAGCCAGCCGACCGCGCCGAGGCCGGCGGCCTTGAGCATCGCGTTGATCACGCCGAAGTCGCTGTTGTAGAGGTAGCGCCAGATGAACGCGGAGACGAATCCGGGGATCGCCCACGGCAGGATGAGCAGCAGCCGGTAGGCCGAGCGGAATTTGAGCCTGCGGTTGAGCAGCAGCGCCAGGCCCAGACCCAGGCCGTAGTGGAGCGAGACGCAGGCGACGGTCCACACGACGGTCCAGATCAGCTTCTCCCAGAACAGGCCGCTGGTCAGGATCGCGATGTAGTTGTCAAGCCCGACGAACTCGTAGGTCGAGGGGATGACGTTGACGCCGATCGTGCGGCCGATGTTGGCCTCGGTCGCGTCGGTCAGGGACAGGTAGACGCCTCGGGCCAGCGGCCAGCCGATCAGCAGGCCGGTGACCAGGATCACCGGGGCGACCATGGCCCAGGCGTACCAGTGCCTGCCCACCGCTCGCCGGAACGGGCCGGTGCCCTGGTGGCGGCCCTGGCCGCGGGGGGGGGGGGGGGCC
>NZ_JBEXUE010000689.1:0-4092 GCF_040614275.1 Streptosporangium sp. NPDC006013 | reverse complement strand
GCGGCCAAGGCCGGCAAGCCGCTCTACGACTCCCTCGGCTTCGACGCCATCACCGACGCGACCTGGTGGATGTGACAGGGCCCCGGGCAACGGAAGGCCGCCGCCGAGGTCGAGCTTGGGGATCGTCACGCCGTGCTCAAGCTCGCAGGCCAGCAGGAAGTCGGCCATCCGGCGGGCGGCCAGGGTGAAGCCGCCCAGATCGGTGATCTGCGACCCGATGTGCGAGTGCAGCCCGGTCAGCTCCAGTGAGGTGGTGGCCAGGACCCGGCGTACCGCCTCGGCCGCCAGTCCGGCGCTGAGCGAGAACCCGAACTTCGAGTCGTCGCCCCCGGTGGCGATGAACTCGTGGGTGTGCGCCTCCACCCCGGGGGTGACCCGGATCATCACGCGCTGCCGTACCCCCGCCTCGTCCGCGAGGGCGGCCAGGCGCTCGATCTCGGTGAAGGAGTCCACGACCACGCAGCCGACGCCCCAGGTGACGGCGCGGCGCAGCTCGGCGACCGACTTGTTGTTGCCGTGGAAGACCACCCGCGCGGGGTCCATGCCCCCGGCCAGGGCCACGGCCAGCTCGCCTCCGGTGCACACGTCGAGGCAGAGCCCGGCCGCCTCCAGCCAGCGCACCACCTCGGGGCAGAGGAAGGCCTTGCCGCCGTAGTGCACCTCCCCGTCGGGGAGCGCCTCCCGCCACTCCGCGCAGCGGCCCTGGAACTCCTCCTCGTCGAGGACGTAGGCGGGCGTGCCGAACTCGGCGGCGAGCTCCCGCACGCCGATCCCGCCGATGCGGAGTTCCCCGCCGGTCCATGCCGCAGTGCGCGGCCAGCCGTTCTCCATCACCAAGGTCATGGTGTCGAAGGTAGAGACTGATGGCTTTTGTCCGGTCTTAGCAGCGAAGTTTTCGATGCCAAGGCTCGCAAGCATTCACGTGCGTTGGGGCCGTTACCTCCCATCGCCACCATAAACTCAACCATTCGCAAACTAGGAGATTTCGTGACAAAGCGCCTGTATTCGGTCATCGCTGTCGCGCTGGCGGTGTCGGCATTCGCCGGCGGCTGCGGGCGCTCGTCGTCGGGAACCGACGTCGGCGCGGGCGCCACCTCGGCGGCCGGCAAGACCGCCAAGGACCTGGTGCCCGAGGCCGTCCGCAAGAAGGGCGAGCTCCGGATGGCGACCTCGGAGGGCTACCCGCCGATGGAGATGTACAAGCCGGGCACCCAGCAGCTCACCGGCGTCGACCCGGACCTCGCCGAGGCGATCGCGGCCAAGCTCGGCCTGAAGGCCAAGGTGACCAACGCCGCCTTCGACGGCCTGATCCCGGGTCTGCAGGCAGGCCAGTGGGACGTGGTGATGTCCTCGATGAGCGACACCGAGGAGCGCCGCGCGGCCGTCGACTTCGTCGACTACTTCAACGCCGGTGGGGCCATCATGGTCAAGAAGGGCAACCCCGAGGGCATCAAGACCCTTGAGGACCTGTGCGGCCGTACCGTCGTGCTGGCCAAGGGCAGCTCGAACCTCGCGATCGGGCAACGGCAGGACGAGAAGTGCGCCAAGAAGATGCAGATCATGCAGAGTGAGGACGCGCCGACCGGCCTGCTGAGCATCGACTCCGGCCGCGCGGTCGCCACCATCGTCGACTCGCCCGTCGCGGCGATGTACGCCAAGGAGACCGGCAAGTACGACGTGCTGCCCGAGCAGTACGACGCCGGTCCCTGGGGCATCGCGATCGACCGGCGCAACACCGCGCTGCGCGACGCCGTGGCCAAGGCGATGCAGGAACTGACCGCCGACGGCGGTTACCAGGCGGTCCTGGAGAAGTACGGCGTCGCGAGCAACGCCGTGCCCGAGGTGACGGTCAACACCAAGCCATGGAAGTGACCGGAACCGCCGCGGGCACCGAGAATCCGCACCTGCCGATCGACGCGCTCCGCCCGCCGCGGCCCGGCCGGTGGATCACGGCAGCGGTCGCCGGATTCGTCCTGGTCTGGCTGGCCTACACGATCATCGTCAACGAGAACCTGCACTGGGACGTCATCGCCGCGTACCTGATGGACGGCAGGGTCCTCGGCGGCCTGTGGGTCACGATCCAGCTCACCGTGCTGTCGATGGCGATCGGCCTGGCGCTGGGCATCCTCGCCGCGGTGATGCAGCTGTCCGGCAGCCCCGTGCTGCGGGGCGCCTCCGCGCTCTACACCTGGTTCTTCCGCGGCACCCCGCTGCTGGTCCAGCTCATCTTCTGGTTCAACATCGGGCTGGTCTTCCCCTCCTTCGGCATCGGCGTGCCGTTCGACGGCCCCAAGCTGATCGAGTGGCAGGCCAACGAGCTGATCACGCCCTTCACCGCGGCCCTGCTCGGTCTGGCGATCAACGAGGGCGCCTACATGGCCGAGATCGTCCGGGCGGGCATCCGCTCGGTGGACCCCGGCCAGCGCGAGGCGGCCGAGGCGCTCGGCATGTCGCACCGGCAGGTGCTTCGCCGGGTGGTGCTTCCCCAGGCGATGCGGGTGATCATCCCGCCCACCGGCAACCAGTTCATCTCGATGCTCAAGACCACCTCGATGGTCTCGGTCATCGCCGGGGCCGAGCTGCTGACCGTCTCCCAGCGCATCTACCTCGGCAACTTCGAGGTGATCGCGCTGCTCGTCGTGGCCTCCATCTGGTACATCGTGCTCACCACCATCGCCAGCGTCGGCCAGCACTTCGTCGAGAAGCGGTTCGAGCGCGGCCACCACACGCTGCAGGTCAGGGTCCGCCGCAACCTGCGGCCGTTCAGCAGGGGGAACGTCTGATGACCGAGCCCATGGTGAGCATCCGCTCGGTGCGCAAGTGCTTCGGCTCCGTCGAGGTGCTCAAGGGCATCAGCCTGGACGTGCCCGTAGGCGGCGTGGTCTGCGTCGTCGGCCCGTCCGGGTCCGGCAAGTCGACACTGCTGCGCTGCGTCAACCGGCTGGAGACCATCGACTCCGGCCGCATCCGGGTGGACGGCGACCTGATCGGCTACGCCGAACAGGGCGACCGGCTCCACCACCTGAGCCCCGCCCGGCTCTGCCGCCAGCGGCAGGACATCGGCATGGTGTTCCAGCGCTTCCACCTCTTCCCGCACCGCACGGCGCTGGAGAACATCATGGAGGGCCCGGTGGTCGTCAAGGGCGTCTCCAAGGGGGACGCCAGAAGAAGGGCGCTGGAACTGCTGGAACGGGTGGGCCTGGCGGACCGCGCGGACCACTACCCCGCCCAGCTCTCCGGCGGCCAGCAGCAGCGCGTGGCGATCGCCCGCAGTCTGGCCATGGACCCCAAGCTCATGCTCTTCGACGAGCCGACCAGCGCGCTCGACCCCGAGCTGGTCCAGGAGGTGCTCGCGGTCATGCGAGACCTGGCCGTCAGCGGGATGACGATGATGGTCGTGACCCACGAGATGAGCTTCGCCCGCGAGGTCGGCGACAATCTGGTCTTCATCGACGGCGGGGTGATCGTCGAGCAGGGCCACCCCCGCGACGTGCTCGCCAACCCGCGCCACGAACGCTTCCGCACCTTCCTCGGGCAGGTCCTGTGATCCCCCACTTCGATCTGCTGCTCCGAGGCGGCCTGGTGGTCGACGGTACGGCGGCGCCCGATGCCGCCCGCTCCGCCGACGTCGGTGTCCTCGCCGGTCGCCTCACGCTGCTGCCTCCGGGAGCCCCGGCCGGCTCCCGCCACACCGAGGACGTGACCGGCCTCGTCGTCGCCCCCGGCTTCATCGACGTGCACACCCACTCCGACGGCGTCACCCTGATCGACGGGGAAGTGGGCGGCGACATGGTCCAGGCCGCCGTCCTGCAGGGTGTCACCACGGAGATCTGCGGCAACTGCGGCTCCAGTCTCTTCCCCGCCCTGCCGGAACGGCTGGCCGCGATGCGCGCGGAGAGCCGGGTCTACTTCGGTGGCGATGTCGGGATGTACGAGGGCTTCGCCGAGTTCGCCGCCGCGCATGCGGCCGTGCCCCGCGCCAACCACCTCGCCTCCCTCGTCGGCGCAGGCCCGGCGGGTGATCGCCGAACCGGGCGCGGAGGTCGAGTACGTCGTGCTGTACACCGAGGGCGCGCGTCCCGCCGACGCCCA
>NZ_JBEXUE010000688.1:0-4093 GCF_040614275.1 Streptosporangium sp. NPDC006013 | reverse complement strand
GGGGTTGTTGGGTCGGGCCCCCCGGGCCGGGGCCTGGTCGGCCCCTGCCCGGCGGGTGCGAGTGGAGACACTCACTGCGGGTAGCCCTTGGACTTCAGCAGTTCGGTGATCTCCTTGGCCGCCTCGTCGATCGCCTGCTCGGCGGTCGCCTGACCGGACATCGCCCGGCTCGTCTGCAGAGCGAGGATCTGCTGGACCGCGTCGGACTCGGGGAGCCGCGGACGCCACATCTTGTTCTTGTCCACCATGGTGTAACCGGCCTTGAGCGCCTCGTAGACGGGGGCGGCCCACTCGGCCGGCGGAGTGCCGTTCAGCGTGGAGTTACGCGCCGGGAACGTTCCGAACGCGCTGCCGGTGAACTGCTCGCCCTCCTTGGAGGTGACCCATTGCAGCCACGTCCACGCGGCGGCCGGGTGCTGCGACTTCTTGGCGATGCCCGCCGACCAGATGCCGCGGTGCGCGCCCGGGCCGGCCGAACCCGCCGGGAGGGTGGTGATGCCGACCTCCTCCGGCTTCAGCGTGGTGGACGCCTCGTCCACCGCCGAGCCCTTGTAGACGCTGCCCCACATGAACATGGTGGCGGTCCGGCCCTGGCGGAAGGCCTCGAGCGGCTCGTTGAACTGGTAGGTGCTCGCTCCCGGCGGGGCGTACTTCAGCAGGTCGACGTGGGTCTGCAGGGCCTTCACCCCGATCTCGTTGTTGAAGGCGACCTTGAGGTCGTCGTCCAGCAGCGCCACGCCGTCGGAGTTCAGGACGGTCTGCCAGATCGTCGGGGTGAGCGGGTCCTTGGTGAAGTAGGTGCCGACCGCCCAGGCGTCGACCTTGCCGTCGCCGTCGGTGTCCTGGACCAGCTTCTTGGCGTCGGCGAAGTACTGCTCCCACGTCGTCTCCGCGGTGGGTTCGGAGACTCCGGCCTTCTTGTACAGCGTCTTGTTGTAGAGCATCAGCAGCAGGTTGGAGCGGACCGGGACGGCGTACTGCTTGCCCTCCCACTCGCCCGCGGCGAGCGGGGAGGGGTTGAAGTCGGCCCAGTCGTAGCCCGGGTCGGTCCACTTGCTCACGTCGGCCTTGAGGTCCATCAGGCCGCCGGTCTTGGCCAGCTGCGGGATCCACGAGTCGTCGCCGAGCACCACGTCGTAGGTCGGGGTGGGCCCGGTCAGCTCCAGCATGGTCTTGGGGAGCTGGTCGTTGTACGGCACGCCGTCCACGGAGACCTTGATGTTGGGGTACTTCTTGTTGAACTCGGGGACCAGTTGATCCTGCCACTGCTTGGCGAAGGCGTCGTTGGCGATGACCCTGATGGACACGGGGTTCTCCGCCGTGCCGAGTCCGCCGCCGTCGGCGGAGACCTCGGACGCCGTCGAGCCGCACGCTGTGATGGTCAGGCCGAGCGCGGCTGCTGCTGCGGTCAACCGGAGGGAACGGCGCATGGCCGGTCCTCCTCTCGGGGGTTGTACGGGGGTGGGGAAAGGGGTGGTGCGGAGAAGAAATCAGCGGGTGGGGTCGATCGCGAGCTTGACGATGTCCCGGCCGTCGAGGGGGGAGCCGTCGCCGAGGGCGGCAAGAGCCTCGCCCACCCGTTCCAGTGGCACCCGGTGGCTGACCACACGGTCGTACGGCCGGCCACCGCGTTCCAGGATGAGCAGCGCCTGACGGTAGTGGCGCAGCATGTCGGGGCCCGCGCCGTAGACGCCGGCGATGGTGATGTCCCGTTTCAGCAGGTCGCTGAAGGGATTGAAGGGGACAGTCCCCCGATCGGTGAAGTTGCCCAGCTCGGCGAGCACGCCACCGTCGGTTACCAGGCCGATGGCCTCCATGAAGGCGGCCGGCGAGCCGCTGGCGCCTATCACGCAGTCGGCTCCGGGCGCGCCGAGCGCGTCGAACACCGCATCGCGGCGTTCGGTCACGCCGGTCAGCTCCTGGATGCTCACCGTCGCGTCCGCCCCGAGCGCCGCCGCCAGTTCCAGTCGCGCGGCCGGGGCACCCACCGCGACGACCCGGTGCGCTCCCGCCACGCGGGCCGCGACCACGGCCATCAGCCCGATCGCGCCCACTCCCTGGACGACCACGGTGGAGCCGACGCCGACCGAGCCCCGGGCGATCCCGTGCAGTGCCACCGACATCGGCTCCTGCAGGACCGCCACCTCGGCGGGCAGGGACGTCCGGTAGAACACCGTGCCCGCGTTGGCGGCGTGCAGGTAGTCGGCGTATCCGCCCGTCAGATGCGGTGGAGCCGTCACCGGTGAGGTGAACCCGTAGGACGGGCGCCGGTCAGGACAGTTGGCGGGACGATGCCGCACCTGGCACTGGTAGCAGCGCCCGCAGCTCAGTGCGGGGAAGACGCCGACACGGTCGCCCACGGCCACGGGCTGCCCGCTGTGATCGGCGCTCACTCCCTCGCCGAGAGCGGCCAGGGTGCCGACGATCTCGTGCCCCAGCAGGGCGGGAAAGGTGATCCTGTCGAGGCGTCCCTGGTAGATGTGCGCGTCGGTGCCGCAGACGCCGCACAGTTCCAGCTTGACGACGAACTCACCCGGGCCGGGGTCGGGGACGGGGTAGGAGCGAACCTCCACCGCCCCTGCGGCGTCCATGACGACTGCTGCTCGCGCCGCTGCCCTCATCCATCCCCTCCATATTCTGGATTCTATAGAATATAGAGGGAACCATAGGAGGCTCCCGCAAGAGGGGTCAATAGCCTGATTGCATCTGTTACCGGGACGTTTCATACCTTGGTCGCCCAGGTGTCCGGTTTACCGCTGGTCCGCCCCGGTAGGGCACCCCTCGCCACCCGCGCCGGAGCGGTGGCGTCTCCGCACGCCGCCGTAGGTGTCAGTCGCCGCCGATGCGGATGCCGTTGTCATCGGGCGCACCCGTGTCATCCGGGGGCTCCGGTGGCCATCGTCGTACCTCAGCGGAAGACCCCCGTGTGGCCGAGTGAGTAGCGTCCGGGCTGGGGGTAGATGGCCAGGCCGTGCGGGCCGGCGTCGACGGCGATCTTGCGGATGAGGCTGCCGTTCTCGGTGTCGAACACGTAGACCACCCCGTCATAGCGTCCGGACAGCCACAGGCGGCGGCCGTCGGCCGACACGCCGCCCATGTCCGGTGAACCGCCACCGGGGATGTGCCAGGTGTCGATCGGCTGGCGAAGGGCGAAGGAGACGACCGAGACCGATCCGGCGCCCCGGTTGGAGACGTACAGCACCTCCGAGTCCCGGCTGACGTAGAGCCCGTGAGCGCCCGCGCCGGTTTTGATGAAACCCGTGACCCGGAACTCCCCGGCGTCGACGAGCCACACGCCGTCCTTGGCCATGTCGGCGACATAGAAGGTGGTGCCGTCCGGGGAGAGCTTCACGTCCTGCGGCATGTTGGGGTACGGCATGTGTCCGTGCCGCATGGCGTCGTGCGCCATGTCGTGTTCCAGTTCGTACGACGCGTTGTCGCCCTGCGGGGCTGTGCGCCGGATGCCCTTGCGGCGCGTGGTGCCGTCCGCCAGGTCGATGACGGCGCGGACCTTACGGGCGGCCGTGTCGATGACCACCAGCTGGCCGGAGAACTCGCAGCTGCCGAGGAGGAGGGTCCCGTCGGCGGTGAAGTCCGCGTGGTTGATCCCCCGGCAGGGCATGTGCAGCGAGTGCCGGAGCCGCATGGTGCGCGGGTTGAGGAAGTCGAGCCGGTTCTCCCGCTCGGCCATCACCAGGGCGGTGCGGCCGTCCGGGGTGAAGTACAGGTTGTAGGGGTCGTCGACGAACACCGGCTTGCCGACCTTGCCGGTCATGGGGTTGATCGGTGTCAGGGAGTTGCCGTCGTTGTTGTTGACCCAGAGCGTCTTCAGGTCCCACGAGGGGACGACGTGCTGTGGCCGCCCGTCCACCCTGAAGGTGCGGAGCACCCGGTAGGTACGCGGGTCGATCACACTGACGGTGTTGCTCTCGCTGTTGGGCACGTAGACCCGCTCGGGGAACCTCGCCACGACCGGACTGAGCATGCCGGGCCGGTCGTGGGCGTAGACATCCACCGGATCGGTGCCGCATCCCGAGGGCCCGATCAGGCACACCGTCTCGCCCGCGGCGACGGTGAGGTCGATGTCGAACAG
>NZ_JBEXUE010000687.1:0-4114 GCF_040614275.1 Streptosporangium sp. NPDC006013 | reverse complement strand
CTCCACCCGGGTCGGCTTACCCCCGGGGACGAGCACCTTCGGCGCCAGCGGACTCTCCAGGGCCTGCCAGGTCCTGCGCGCCACGGTGCTGGTCGGCGAGATGCCGTTGACCTTCTGGAAGGCCCAGATCGCGGTCAGGGTCGCACCGCCGTAGCGGCCGTCGATCCTGCCCGGGGCGTAGCCGAGCTCGGCCAGCCTCTCCTGGAGCACCTTCACCGTGGCGCCCTTCGCGCCGAGCCTGAGCGTCTTGCCCGGTGCGACGAACCGGGACGCCTCGGTCCTCGTCGCGACGGCCGGCGCGGCCGAGACCGCGGCCCGCGCCTCGGCGACGCCCGCAGAAAGGGTGACGCCCGCGGAAGAGAGGAGCACGGCCCCCGCCGTCATCAGCGCGGCCGCTCCCAGCCGCTGTCCAACCCCCACTTTCCATCAACTCCTCATATCACTATGGATCAGGTCAAGGGACCATAGCGCACGGGTTCCCCGTGCAAGTGACCGGTTATGAAGCGGAAATCAACGGTCAACCCGTTTAGAGTGGCCAGGTGCCAGAAAAGTTGCATCCGAACGTTGAGAAAGTCGCCGCCGTGCTCCGTGAGCACGCCGTCCCCGGCGAGATCGTCACCTTCGCCGAGGCCACCCCGACCGCCGCCAGCGCCGCCGCGCAGCTCGGCTGCGAGGTCGGCGCCATCGCCAACAGCCTGATATTCGACGCCGACGGCGAGCCGCTCCTGGTGCTGACCAGCGGCGCCCACCGGGTCGACACCGACCTGATCGCCAGGACGGCCGGCGTGACGAAGGTGAAGCGCGCCGATCCCGCCTTCGTGCGGGCGGCCACCGGCCAGGTCATCGGCGGCGTCGCCCCGATCGGCCACCCCGCCCCGGTCCGGACGCTGGTCGACACCTGGCTGGACAAGTACGACGTCGTCTGGGCCGCCGCCGGCCACCCGCACACCGTCTTCCCGACCTCCTTCGACGAGCTCGTCCGCATCACCGGCGGGGTCCCCGTCGAGGTCGAATGACCGCGATCCGGCGGTGAGCACGGCACGGCGCTCCCGCCACCGGCGCTGACCCGCGTCATGTCCTCCCTGCTAGGGTGCGACGCGTGATCGGACTGCGACGGATCGGCCCCGACGAGTTCACGCTCCGGTTGGACGCGGTCCTTGACGTCTACACCAAGGCGATGAACCCGCCCGCCGACCAGATCGCCGGCCGCAAGGCGATCATGGGAAACCACGCCGCCAACCCGGCCTTCACCTGCCTGTTCGCCGAACTCTCCGACGGCACCCCGGTGGGGATCGCCTACGGTTTCCACGGGGTTTCCGGCCAGTGGTGGCACGACGTGGTCCGGCGGGCCCTCGCCGAGAAGCACGGCGAGGGCAGCGCCCGCGGCTGGCTGGGCGACGCGCTGGAACTCGCCGAGATCCACGTCCACCCCGACTACCAGGGCAAGGGCATCGGACGGTCGATGATCATGGGAATCTGTGCGGGCCGCCTGGAGCGCACCGCCGTGCTGTCCACCCGCGACCGGCCCACCGCGGCCCGGCACCTCTACCGGAGCATCGGCTTCGTGGACCTGCTCACCCAGTTCGTCTTCCCCGGCGGGCACGAGCGCTACGCGATCCTCGGGGCGGTTCTCCCGCTGGACGGCTGAGCCGCCGGCGGGAGACCCTCTCGCTCATCCCCCCAGCGAAGGGGCCCTCGGCGTGTGGTCGAGCGCCTGGAAGACCTCGCGGGTCGCGCTGGAGCGGTTGAAGGTGATGAAGTGGATGCCGGGCGCGCCCTCGTCGAGCAGGGTCTGGCAGAGCTCGGCGGCCAGCTCGATGCCCAGGCTGCGCACGGCGGCCGGATCGTCGGCGACGGCCGCGAACCTCTCGGCCACCTCGGGCGGGAACGGCGCGCCGGAGAGCTGCTCCGACCTGGCGATGGTGCTCATCTGCGTGACGGGCATGATGCCGGGGATGATCGGCGTGTCACAGCCGCTGGCCGCCACCCGGTCACGGAGCCGCAGGTAGTCGTCCGCGCGGAAGAACATCTGGGTGATCGCGTAGTCGGCGCCCGCCCGGCACTTGCGTACGAAGTACTCGGTGTCGGACTCGATCGAGCGCGACCTGGGGTGCTTGTAGGGGAAGGCGGCCACGCCCACGCAGAAGTCGCCGGACTGGCGGATGAGCCTGACCAGTTCCTCGGCGTACAGGACGCCCTCGGGGTGGCGCACCCACTCGCCCGTCACGTCGCCCGGCGGGTCGCCCCGCACGGCGAGGATGTTGCGGACGCCCGCCCCGGCGAACCGGCCGACCAGGTGGCGCAGCTCGCGGATGGAGTGGTTGACGGCCGTGAAGTGGGCGACCGGGGTCAGCGTGGTCTCGTGGGCGATCCGCTCGACGATGTCGACGGTGCGGTCGCGGGTGCTGCCTCCGGCACCGTAGGTGACGGAGACGAAGGTGGGGTGCAGCGCCTCCAGCTCGCGGACGGCACGCCAGAGGTGGCGCTCTCCCTCGTCGGTCTTCGGAGGGGAGAACTCGAAGGAGAACGAGTGGGCACCGGCGGCGAGGAGTTCGCGGACGGTGGCGACACGATCTGGAAGAACGGACGGGCGACCCAGAGCCATGGGGCAAGGATACTGGCCCGGCCGCCCGGATGCCCGATCAGATCACGGCCGCCTACAGGACGATCTCCACGCGAAACAACCGTTCTTCTAGATCGAAATATCCCCTTGGACCGTTAATCTCATTACTTGACCTCCTCCTGCCGCCGAAGCCGGGGGATCCCAACTTTCATAGATTGGGTTTCCTGACTCATGACCAGTCGCGAGAAACCCGGAGGTGTCGTGTCTCGCACCGGCCCCGCAACCGTTCCGCCGCTCCGCCGCCCCGGCGGGAAGGCCCGCGTCGACCATGCGTACGGTGGTCGGGGTGTCATCACCGCCGGACACGGTGCCAGGGCGTGCGGCACCGTACCGCGTTTCCTCCCCAGAGCTGAAGCCCAGGGTCTCCATACCGGAGGTATTCGATGATCACTTCTGCAACCGCGCTGGACAAGATCCGGTCCGAGGTGGACCACGCTCTCCGGCGGTTCGTCGAACAGCAGCGTCCGCAGGTCAGTGCTCCAGAGCTGGCCCCTCTTGTCTCCGCTGCCGAGGACTTCCTCGCGGGCGGCAAGCGGCTGCGCCCCGCCTTCTGCTACTGGGGCTGGCATGGTGCGGGCGGAGGCGACGACCCCGCGCTCTTCTCCGCGGCCGCCTCCCTTGAGCTGCTCCAGGCAAGCGCCCTGGTGCACGATGACGTGATGGACGCCAGCGACCTGCGCCGGGGCATGCCCTCGGCACACCGCAGGTTCGAGGAACTGCACAGAAAGGCGGGCTGGCACGGCTCCGCCGAGCAGTTCGGCGAGGGCGCGGCCATTCTGCTGGGCAACCTGATGCTCATCTGGTCCGGTGAGATGTGGCGCAACAGCGGTCTGCCGGCCGCCTCGCTGGCGGCGGCGCAGAAGGTGCACGACGACATGCGCACCGAACTGATGTGCGGCCAGTATCTCGACCTGCTGGAGCAGGCGCACGGCGAGGGCACCTTCGACAGCGCGCTGCGGGTCGCCCTCTTCAAGAGCGGCAAGTACTCCGTGGAACAGCCGCTCCGGCTCGGGCTGGTGCTGGCCGCCCAGGGCAGGGAGCCCTGGATCGACCGGCTCTGCGAGGAGTACGGGCGGTCCGTGGGCATCGCCTTCCAGCTTCGCGACGACATCCTCGGCGTGTTCGGCGACCCGGACGAGACCGGTAAACCGGCCGGCGACGATCTTCGAGAGGGCAAGCGGACGATGCTCATCGCCCGCACGCTCGCCGCCGCCTCGGCCTCCCAGGCACAGGTGGTACGCGCCACGCTCGGCGACCCGGATCTGGACGAGGCCGGGGTGGACCGGCTACGCCGGATCATCGAGGAGACGGGGGCTCTCGTGGCGTGTGAGGACCTGATCAAGGAGTACCTGGAGAACGCCCTCGGTTCGCTGGAGGGCGCCCCGATCCGCCCCGAGCCGATCCGGATCGCCCCACATGATGGACGCATGGGTGAAGAATCGAAACTTCCACTGTTCAACGCGCGGGTAAGACATCAGCTTTACGAGCGGC
>NZ_JBEXUE010000686.1:0-4130 GCF_040614275.1 Streptosporangium sp. NPDC006013 | reverse complement strand
CAGCCCGGGAGCCGCCTCCCCGGCCACCTTGGCGATCAGCTCGCGGCGGTCGGCGCTGGTGATCTGGCCGCGCAGGTAGAGCTGATCACCTCGGACATCCACCCGGACGCCGAGTTCCGTGGTTCTCTCGTCCTCGGCGAGCGCGCGCTGCACACGCGCGGCGACGTACTGCGGAGCCTCCATCGTCGAACTCCTTTCCGTCCAAAAAAGCTCGCCTTCCCGTGGAACTCAAGGTCAAACACGTTTAAAACCCCCACTGAGGGCAGAGGAGGCCGCTGTGCCCAGGACGCGGGCACGCCTGCCCCGCATAACTCGGTGGAGACGTGCCCATGAAGATCGCCATGGTTTCAGAGCATGCCAGCCCCCTCGCGACCGTCGGCGGAGCCGACGCCGGAGGCCAGAACGTCCACGTCGCCGCCCTCTCCATCGCGCTCGCCGCGCGCGGGCACGAGGTGACGGTCTACACCCGCAGGGAGTGCGCCTTCCAGCGGGAGAGGGTCGCTCTGGCCCCCGGGGTCACGGTGGTCCACGTCCCGGCCGGCCCGGCCATGATCCTGTCCAAGGACGACCTGCTCCCCTGGATGCCGGACTTCGGCCTGTGGCTGGCCAGGCGCTGGAACGCCGCACCGCCCGACATGGTGCACAGCCACTTCTGGATGAGCGGCCTGGCGGCCCTGGTCGCCGCGAGGGAGGTCGACATCCCCATCGCGCACACCTTCCACGCCCTCGGTACGGTCAAGCTCCGCCACCAGGGCGCGGCGGACACCAGCCCGCACGAGCGCCTCGGGATCGAGGCGATGATCGCCCACCAGGCGGACGCGGTCGTCGCGACCTGCGCCGACGAGGTGGCGGAACTGCGCCGGATGGGCGCGCCGCACCGCCGTACGAGCGTCGTGCCCTGCGGTGTCGACGTGCGCTCCTTCACCCCGGTGGGCCCGCGCGCCGATCTCGGTCCGGGCCCCGTCCTGCTCGCCATCGGCCGTCCCGTACCCCGCAAGGGCGTGGACACCACGGTCCAGGCCCTCGCCCACGTCCCCGGCGCCAGGCTGCTCGTCGCCGGCGGACACCCGGACGACCCCGAGGTGGGCAGGCTCTCGCGGGTGGCCGTCAGGCACGGCGTGGCGGACCGCGTCAGGTTTCTCGGCAAGGTGGCCCGCGAGCGCGTCCCGGTCCTGATGCGCTCGGCGGACGCCGTGGTCAGCATGCCCTGGTACGAGCCGTTCGGCATCGTGCCGGTGGAGGCCATGGCCTGCGGGGTGCCGGTGGTGGTGTCCGCGGTGGGCGGGCACCTGGACACCGTCGTCCCCGGGGTCACCGGCCTGCTGATCCCGCCTCGCGAGCCCCGCACGCTGGGGGGCGCGCTGCGGCGGCTGCTCGCCACGCCGGGCCTGCTGGCGGCGTACGGCACCGCCGCCGCTGTCCGGGCACGCTCCGACTACGACTGGAACAAGATCGCCGACCGGACCGCCGCCGTGTACTCGGGGGTGATCTCCTCTCGCGTCCCGGCATGGCGGAAGGACGGCGCCCGCTCGTATCCGGGCGTCGCCTGACGGCTCTCCGGTCCCGGAATCAGGATGGAAAGCCAGAAAGGTCCCCGGTTCCGTCGACGGGACCGGGGACCTTCGGCCGGGGATCGGGTGCCGGGCCCCGGAGGGCCCGGCAGGTGATCACTTGCCGGTGGCTCTGTGGATGCCGTGTGCCGTGGAACGGTCGATCGCGGCCTTGACCACACCGAAGATCGCTCCCTGGATGGCAGCCGCCACGAGAACCTCTCGCCAGCCGTACTCATCCGATGTCGCCTGGGGCGCGTCGTCCTTGCCCGACGCGAACTTCCAGACCTGCTTGAAGACGGCTCCGGCGATCGCGCCACCGAGCATTCCACTCGCGGCGCTCACACTGCGGGATACGACCCTGCTCAACGTCTCGCCCTCCGTTCGATTGGCCGGAAGGCACGCCTGCCCTTCCGGACCGGTACCTGACTCACACGACACTCACACGACCGGGGGGTCGTTGTAGTGCCGCTCCTCGTAGACGCGACGATGAGCGACCGGGTCCTCGACCACGGTGGTGGCCGTCGAGTCCGCCACCGCCCGGCGGGCGATGCTGAGCCGGTACACGGCGAACAGGAGCCATGCGAGACCGCCGATCATCAGGATGACACCGACGACGTTGATGTCGAACCCGGCGATGTCGAATTCGACCGCCCAGGTGAGAATGGCGCCGAGCATGATGAGAATGATGCCGCCTGCGATGGTCATGGGATCTCCTCCTTCGAGCCAACGCATCCCCCCTATCCCCCACACGGCTCCCAAACGTCACCATGCGGAGACAGCTGCCGACCACGGCATCCCAATGGACGTCACGGGCCTGACGACTTCGGAAAAGTCGTCAGGCCCGTGAGTTCTCGGCGAAGAATCGGTTACTGGGCGGGCAGGACCGCACCCTTGTACTTGTCCTCGATGAACTTCTTGACCTCGGGGCCGGCCAGGAGCTCGGCGAGCTTCTTGATCCGGGGGTCGTCCACCTTGGCCGGGACGGTGACCAGGCCGTTGGCGTACGGGTTGCCCTCGCCCTTCTCCAGGAGCAGGGAGTCGGTCGCGGGCTGCAGCCCGGCCTCCAGGGCGTAGTTGCCGTTGACGATCGCGGCGTCCACGTCCTCCAGGGAGCGGGGCAGCTGCGCGGCCTCGAGGGGCTTGAACTCCAGCTTCTTGGGGTTGTCGGCGACGTCGCGCTCGGTGGCCTTGACGCCGACCCCCTCCTTGAGGGTGATCAGGCCGTTGTCGGCCAGCAGCTTGAGCGAACGGCCGAGGTTGCTCGCGTCGTTGGGCACGGCCACCTGGGCGCCCTCGGCGAGCTCGGAGACGTTCTTGATCTTCTTGGAGTACAGGCCGAGCGGCTCGATGTGGACCGGGGCGACCCAGCTGAGCTGGATGTTCTTGCCCTTGGAGAACTCCTCCAGATACGGGATGTGCTGGAAGTAGTTCGCGTCCAGGTTGCCCTCGTCGAGCTGGGTGTTGGGCTGGACGTAGTCGGTGAACTCGACGATCTCCAGGTTCAGCCCGGCGCCGGCGGCGAGGTTGTCCTTGACGTACTTGAGCACCTCGCCGTGGGGTACGGGGTTGACCCCGACCTTGAGCGGGGCATCGGCCTTCGGCGTGCCGTCGGCCGGTTGGGCCGTGTCGGTGGACGTCCCCCCGCATCCGGCCAGGGTCCCGGCCAGGATCAGTCCGGCCACGATCCCAAATATCTTGCGCATGATTCTCCCCTAATTCCCCTTACAGCTGGTAGGAAATATCTCACAGAAACGGGGAAAGGGACAAATCCTTACTTGTCACGCAAAGCCAACATCTGGGCGATCTGTGCTGTACGCGAGACATCGACGCGTTTCGCCATCTCGGTGACCTTGGCGTGCAGCCCGGTCGCGACCTCCACCTTGGCCATCTGGGAGGCGTCGTCCTGCTGGGCGATGAGCATGTCGAGGAACCTTCGCTCGAACTCGGCCGGGGGCGCCGTGACGAGCGCCGCCACCTCCTCATCGCTCACCCCGGGCATCCCGCCGTGCGCGGCGTGCTCGTCGTCCGGCGCCGTCGCGGGCTGCCCCCAGGCGGCCAGCAGGCCGGACATGGTGCTGGACTCGCGCTCCTGGGTCACCCCGATCGCCTCGGCGAGCTCGGAGACCTCAGGGCGGACCTGCCGCTCCCGTGCCAGCCGCACCAGCCGCACCACCTGCGCGTTGTGCGGCACCATCATCTGCAGGAACATCACGTCGGGGGCGTTGAAGGCGACCCCCTCGGCGGTACCCGTCGGCGGGGCGGGCGACGGGCTGGGCACCCCCTGACCCGCGCCGTGCCCCTCGTGCGCGTCATGATCAGAACTCTGGTCGGCACTCTGGTCGGCATTCTGGGCAACGGCGCCGTGCCCCGCGTGACCGGATGCGCCGCCCCGAAGCTCCTGGATGCTGTGGGCACCGCAGCCCGCGAGCAGCAGGACGCCCAGTACGACCACCGGGACCGCACGTCTCATCGAATACCTCCACCGTTGTGCTCGCCGCGGGCCCGCTCGGGCGCCGTGTATCCGGGAGAGCCGATCACCATGCCGGTCTTGGTGAGGCTCGTGTCGCCCTCGGCCTT
>NZ_JBEXUE010000685.1:0-4135 GCF_040614275.1 Streptosporangium sp. NPDC006013 | reverse complement strand
CTCCCCGAAGTCCTCCGTTACGCCGCCGACAACGGCATCGGGTACATCGCGCACAACGAGACCCGGGGCGACATCGACTACTACGACCAGTACCTAGAGAAGATCAGGTCCAGTTATGCCGGTCATCACCGTCACCCGTTTCCAGGCCGACCCCGCCGACGCCGAGCAGCTCCGGACCCGGCACGCCGCCCTGGTCTCCGCCACCCGGGCCGCCTTTCCCGGACTCACCGAAGCGCGCCTCGGCCGGCTCGGCGACGAGACGTGGGTGGGCATCTGGCACTGGGATTCGGCCGCGAGCCTGCGGGCGGCCCGCCAGGCCGTACCCGGCAACGCCGAGGCCACCGCGGCCTTCTCGCTGACCCGCGATGCCGCGGTGGAGGACATCGAGGTCCTGGACGAGCACTGATCCCCCGTCCCGGCCCGCGGAAGGGGCCGGGACCCCCACGAGGAGATGACATGATCGAAATCGACGCGTTGACAAAGGTGTACGGGTCGGCGCAGGTCCGAGCGGTCGACGAGGTGTCGCTGCGCATCCCCGCCGGATCGGTCTTCGGCTTCCTGGGACCCAACGGCGCCGGCAAGACCACCACCATCAAGATGCTGGCCGGGCTGCTCACCCCCACCTCGGGCCAGGCCCGGCTGGGCGGCTTCGACGTGGTCCGCCGGCGTTCGGCCGCGATGGCGCAGTTCGGCGCCGTGCTGGAAGGCTCGCGCAACGTCTACTGGAGCCTGTCGGCCTGGCAGAACCTGATGTACTTCGGCCGGCTCAAGGGCTTGCGCAAGGGCCAGGTCGCCGAGCGCGCGAAGGGTCTGCTGACCGATCTGGGCCTGTGGGAGCGGCGCGACGACAGGGTCGGCGGCTTCTCGCGCGGCATGCAGCAGAAGGTCGCGATCGCCGTCGCCCTGATCGCCGCCCCGCCGATCGTGCTGCTGGACGAGCCGACGCTCGGCCTCGACGTCGAGGCCACCCGCACCGTCAAGAACTGGATCACCGAGCAGGCCCGCGAGCTCGGCACCACCATCCTGATCACCACGCACCGGCTCGATGTGGCCCAGGAGCTGTGTGACCGGGTGGCCGTCATCCGCCAGGGGCGGCTCGTGGCCGACCTGCCCACGCATGAGCTGCTGGCCGGCTTCCGCGAACGCGACAGGTACGAGATCCGCGTCGAAGGAGTGGCGCCACCCGGGTTCGACGCCGTCACCCGCGACGGCGTCACCACGATCAGCGTGCGGGTGAGCGATCCGATCGAGGTGTACGACGTGGTCGAGCGCCTGCGCACGCAGGGGGTCGTCCTGGAGTCGCTGACCCAGGTGCAGCCCGATCTGGAGGATGTGTTCCTCACCCTGGTGAACGAGCCGTCCCATGCTGCTTAACGTCCTGGGCGCGGAGATCGGCAAGGGCCTGCGCGTTCAGCTGGCCCACCCGGTCGGACACGTCATCACGCTGCTGATCAGCACCATGATGTACCTCGGCCTGCAGTTCGTCCTGGGCCAGGGCGAGCTGCGCCAGGATCTGCTGCCGCAGACCCTGGTCGCGATCGGCGGCTACTGGTTCCTGCAGTACGCCGGCCTGGTGATGGTGGCCGACCTCATCGAGGAGAAACGCGCCGGCACCTTCGCCCAGGCGCAGATGACCCCGGCGCCGCCGTGGCTGCCGATGCTCGGCCGGCTGATCACCGCCTCGGTGTTCGGACTGGCGGTGGCGGCCGTCGCCTCCCTCGTCCCGATGCTGGTGGCCGGGATCTCGATCCCGCTGCGCTGGGCGGCGCTCCTGCCGGCCGTGCTCCTGGGGGTGAACGTGCTGGCTTTCACGTTCCTGCTGGCGGCCCTCGCGCTGGTCTCCCCGATGATCGGCGCCCTGCAGTCGCTGTTCACCTCGCTGATACTGCTGCTCAACGGCTCGTTCCTGCCGCCGGCCCTCTATCCGGACTGGCTGGCCGTACTGGCCAGAGTCCTGCCCACCACACTGGGCATCGAGGCGATCACCCAGACGCTGTTCGAGGGCCGGAGCCTGGCCGAGGTCTGGAACGCCGGCGCACTGCCCTGGCTGCTCGCCCACACCCTCGCGCTCACCGTCGTCAGCGGCCTGCTGTTCGTCCGCAACCACCGCCGAGCGCTGCAGGAGTCGTCATGACCTTCGCCCGCGGATTCGCCGCCGAGGTCCGCAAGGGCCTGCTCAACCTCGCCGCCGGATGGCGCGAAAGCCTCATCCAGATGATCACGTTCCCGCTGTTCTACCTGCTCATCGTGCTGTTCATGGGGCGCGGGCAGCTACGTGCGGAACTGCTGCCGCCGGTGCTGGTCGGCATGGTGGCGCTGACCTTCATCCATGAGCAGGTCAACCGGGTGTTCTGGAGCTATCTGGGCGACATCCAGTCCGGTGTTCTGGAACAGACCTACCTGACCCCGCTGCCCTCGGCCGCGAGCATCCTCGGCCGTCAGGTGGCCGCCGTGATCTCGGCCTTGCCCACCGCGCTGGCCGTGCTGGCCACCGGCGTCGTCGCCATCACCACTCAGGGCGGGCGGCTGCCCTTCGACGCGCAGGTGATCGTGCCGCTGGCCGCCATCGTGCTGGGTACCTGCGGGCTGGCTCTCATCTTGTGCGGGCTGACCCTGGTGTTCAAACGCATCGAGATCATCACCCAGCTGTCCGTGGCCGTCTACGCCATCGTGGGCGGCACGCTGGTCCCCCTGGCCGCCATGCCGGACCCGATCGCCTTCCTCAGCCGGCTGCTGGTGCCCATCGCGCCCGGCATCGAGGCGATGCGCGACATCCTGCTCGGCGGCCACTCCCTGGCCACCCTCCCAACCGGCTGGGGCCTGGCGTGGCTGCTGGCCCAGCCGCTGCTCATCACCACCGCCGGGGTGGTCCTGTTCAACCGGCTCGAACACCTCGCCCGGCACCGCGGCACCCTCGGCCGCTACTAGGCCAAGAACCCGAAAGAAAGAGAGCACCTGACATGAACGTGTTCCTGTGGATTCTGCAGGCCCTCCTGGCCGCCGTCTTCGGCCTGGCCGGGGTCATGCATGCCGGCCGGCCCAGGGAGAGACTGCGCCCCATGCTGCCCTGGGTGGAGGACTTCACCCCCACCCAGATCCGCCTGATCGGCATGGTCGAACTTCTCGGCGCCCTCGGCCTGCTCCTGCCCGCCGTCACCGGCATCGCCCCGATCCTCACCCCGCTGGCCGCCACCGGCCTGGCCATCACCATGCTCGGCGCCGCGGCCACCCACGCCCGCCGCAAAGAGCCGTCGGCCATCGCCGTCAACGTGGTACTGCTCGCGCTGGCCGCTGTCATCGCCTGGGGCCGCTTCGGCCCTCACTCCTTCTGACCCTCCGTCCCGCTCGAGGTCGTGAACGCCTCGGGCAGGACGTCAGCGCAGGTGGGAGGCGCCGTCGACCTGGACGCACCTGCAGGCCCGTACCTGGTCGAGTTCGCCCCCCGCCACCCGGTCACCCAGCTGACTCATGAGCCACTGTTGCTTTGGAAACTTCCTCATTGCCACCGGGTCCCCGGGAAACGGCGACGTCCGACGCCCCGGCCGCCCCTGCCCCCGGGCGCGATTCCCCAGCGCGAGGTGAAGGTGGGAACATGTCGAGGTCATGAAGCACCCAACGGAAGGCCATGATCGGTGAGGCGGCTACTCACGGTCCTGTTGCTCGCGTGCGCCGCGCTGCTCGGCGCGGTCACCCCGGCGCAGGCCCACAACGTGCTGATCGACAGCGACCCCAAGGACGGTGCCGAGCTGGCCACCGGCCCCGAGACGATCACGCTCACCTTCGACCAGCCTGTCCGGCAGGGCTTCGCGCAGATCAGCGTGACCGGTCCCGACGGCACGCGGTGGGAGGACGGCAAGACGGCGGTGGACAGAGCGAAGGCCAGCGTCCGGGTGAAGGCCCTCGGCCCCGCCGGGGAGTACGTGGTGGGCTACCGGATCCTCTCCGCCGACGGCCACCCGGTCTCCAGCAAGATCACCTTCACCCTGACGGCACCCGGCCCGGCCTCCTCGGAGCAGGCCGGTACCGAGCAGGCGCCTGCGGACCCGGCACCCACGGACCCGGCACCGACGACCGCGCGGACGATGGAAAGCCCGAGCCCCGCGCCCTTGTCGGAGTCGACCCGGTCGGCGTTGAG
>NZ_JBEXUE010000684.1:0-4167 GCF_040614275.1 Streptosporangium sp. NPDC006013 | reverse complement strand
CTCAAGGTTTCGCACCACGGTGTAGAGCGATCCCCATTTGATCCTCATGTCCCGGTCCTTGCCGCGCTCGCGCAGCACGGAGGCCACCCCGTTCGTCGCGACGCTGGGCGGGTCCCGCCCAAGGCATGACGGGAACAGCCGCGGAGCCGGGATCGTTCCTCATGATGCCTTCCGGTCCCCGTTCGTCGCGACGCTGGGCGGGTCCCGCCCAAGGCATGACGGGAACAGCGGCGGAGCCGGGATCGTTCTGCAGGCACTGGCGACTTCAGGAGCGTGGGCCGCATGGCGGGCAGCAGATCGATCGGGCGTCTCCTCGTGGGCGGGCTGGCACTGGCCGCCGCCGGATGGGCGTTGAAGGACATCCCCGCGGAACTCGGGGGCAGGGCCAGGGGGGAGCGGCTGGAGCGGATGCGCCGCTCGCCGCAGTTCCACGACGGCCTCTTTCGCAACTCCACGCCCGGCGTCTTCGTACCCTCGCCGCAGAGCGCGCGGGAGATCGCCTGGAACATGCTGCACAACCGCGAGGAGCGCCGCCCGGCCACGCCGGTCCCGGTGGTGACCGCACCGGTGGGCGGGCCGTCCCCGACCGGGCTGAGCGTCATCTGGTACGGTCACGCCACCGCGCTGCTGGAGATCGAGGGCCGCCGCGTGCTCGTCGACCCGGTGTGGAGCAGGCGCGCCTCGCCCTCCCAGCTGGTCGGCCCGCGGCGCCTGCACCCGATGCCGGGGCCGCTGGCAGGCCTCCCGCCGCTCGACGCGATCGTGATCTCGCACGATCACTACGACCACCTCGACCGTGCGACGGTACGCGGCCTGCTCACGCTGCAGACCGCGCCGTTCCTGGTGCCGCTGGGGATCGGTGCCCACCTGGAGCGCTGGGGCGTGCCCGCCTCGCGGATCGTCGAGCTCGACTGGGACGAGGAGGCGAGCGTCGCGGGCCTGCGGTTCGTCGCGACCGCCGCCCGTCACTTCTCCGGTCGCACCCTCAACCGCAACGTCACCCTGTGGGGCTCCTGGGTCATCGCCGGCCGGGAGAGGAAGGTCTTCTACGCCGGCGACTCCGGGTACTTCGACGGCTACGCCGGGATCGGCGCCGCGCACGGCCCGTTCGACCTCACGCTCATGCCGATCGGCGCCTACAACGCCGCCTGGCCCGACATCCACATGAACCCGGAGGAGGCGGTCAACGCCCACCTCGACCTGGGCGGCAGGCTGCTCCTCCCGGTCCACTGGGCGACCTTCACCCTGGCCACGCACCCCTGGGCCGAACCGGTCGACCGCCTCTGGCGCGAGGCCAAGGCCCGTGACGTCCGCCTCGCCGTCCCCCGCCCGGGCGAGCGCGTCGACACCGCCGACGCCCCGCTGCTGGAGAGCTGGTGGGAACTGTTGCGCGGCGGCGAGACGGGCCGCCGGCCGCGACAGCCGTCGCTCCCTCCCGCACCGAGACTCTGAGCGACGAGCTTCACATCGTCGCTCCGGCGGCCGGGTGCGCGTGACGACCACGGCGGGATTTCAGGCCCTCGCGGTTCTCATCGACATACGGGCGCGAACGACGAGATCGTGCACCGCGTCCGCCGACGGCGCGGTGTCGGGAAGGCGGGAGGCGTCCCGCGCCTCCTCCAGTTCCCGGGTCAGCCGGTCGACGTCGCGGGCCAGTCGTGCCAGGCCCGGCGCGCCCGCCGGCAGCAGGCCGTGTTCGGCGGAGCGCTTGGCGGCGATCAGGTCACCGAGATAGGGCGGCCCGCCGGAGAGCCGGGTGAGGTCGGCTTCCAGCTCTCCGGTGCGCATCAGATGGACGCCGGTGAGCAGCACACGGAAGGTGTAGAGCAGCGGCTTGAGCTCGCCGGAGCGCTCGAACAGCCGCCACTGGGTGCGGGCGAATCCCAGATAGTGGTGGGCGTGGTGGCGGGTGACGCAGCCGGGGGCGGCGGCGATCATCTCCCGGTGGACCGGCGAGGTGGCCACCACCAGCGGGGAGAGCAACTGCTCCAGCACATAGCCGTTGCGGCGCAGCAGCAGGCGGCAGAACTTGGCCAGGTCGTGGGTGACCAGGTCCACCTCGACACCGTCGCGCACCCAGGAGCGGGTGAGGGTCTCACTCCCCGTCCGCAGGCCGACCACCTCCTCCAGCGGCAGCAGGTGAACGCCGCGCAGGTCGACATCGGAGTCGGCGGAAGGGAAACCGTACAGGTGCGCCCCGCTGATCGTGGCGAAAGCGGTCGGATGCGCCTGCCCGGCGGGAATCTCGGCCAGCCAGGACGGCAGGGGCACGATCACAGCGCCGCCTCTCTCGTACTCGCCAGATATTCCTCCACGCGCCGCCGGTCGGGTTCGGCGGGCAGCGTGCCCGTGCCGTCGAACCTCGCGGTCAGCTCGGAGCGCCAGCGGTTGACCTCATCCCAGGAGAGCTCTCCCCGCCGTACGGCGAGCAGCCGGTCGCGGTGGGCGTCCATTCGGACCAGGGGCTCGCCGTGGCGGACCAGGTGTAGACCGCTGAGCAGCAGGCGGACCATGTGCATGGCCTGCTTCCATCTGGGGCGCTCGGGATCCAACCGGCGGAACTGGGCGTTGGCGTATCCGACGAAGGTCTGTCCGGCCCGCCCGGAGACGAAGGCGCCCCGGATGGAGAGCAGTTCCTCGCCTGCGGCGGTGGCGTGCTCGACGATCGGGGACCACAGGCATTCCAGCACCGTCGGGTTGGCCTCCAACGCGAGCGCGCAGAACCGCTCGACCTCCCACGAGAACTGCTCGGGCAGCGGCCCCTCGACATGCGTGGGCGGCTTGGCCAGCCGCCAGAACAGCCGGGTCGGTGCCACGAAGACCCCGCGCCTGTCGACGTCGGAGTCCTCGCTTTCCAGCCCGTATGCCCGCGAGCCGACCACCACCGACAGCACCGAGTGATCCGGGACGTACCGTACCTCCATCCGCACAGCCTGCCAGCCCCGTGCCCGGCATCGGTACGGGTTTTCCCGGACACTCATCCGCCGCGCGTGGAGCGTGCGTGAGCGCCTCCCGAACGGATCCGGTGGTCGGTGCGCGCCGTCAGTACAGGTTCTCGCGGGCGTCGATGCTCAGGTCGTCGTCGATGAGCTTGGCCGACCACTCCAGGTCCAGTTGCTCCTTGAAGATCCGGCCTAGCGTGGGCCGCGCCCCGCGGTCCGGCCACCGCTCCGGCTGCCAGAGCGCCGAGCGCCGGAAGGCCTTGGCGCAGTGGAAGAAGCACTCCCGCACCTCGACGCTGACCGCCAGGGTGGGAACCTTCCCCTTCACCCGCAGGCCTTCCATGTACGGGGCCTGGCTGACCACCCGCGCCCGCCCGTTGACGCGCAGGGTCTCCTCGGTGCCCGGCACCACGAACAACAGGCCGACCTGCGGGTTGGTGACGATGTTGCGCAGGCTGTCGAGCCGGCGGTTGCCGGGCCGCTCGGGGATCACCAGCGTGTGGTCGTCGAGGACCAGCACGCCGCCGGGTTCCTCGCCGCGCGGGGAGACGTCGCAGGTGCCGTCGGATCCCGAGGTCGCCAGCAGCAGGAAGGGCGAGGTGGCGATGAAGTCCCGGGCGTGCTCGTCGAGGTGGCCGATGTCCTTGCGCAGGACGACCTCGCCGACCTCGCCGACGATCCGGCGGAGTTCTTCTTCCGAGTTGACCGTGACGATCGGGCCGGTCTCACCGGTATCGAGGGAAGGCATGAAGTAAGGCTAACCTTCCTTGATCCTTGCCTCAACGGCAGCCTTCCCGCCCGATGCGCGCATGGGGGTTCCGCGAGCAGGGGGAGGAACGGAATGGGGAAGAGCCCAGGCGCGGCGACCGGGCTGCTTCACACCCCCGAAGGGCGCATGCGTCCCGCGGGCGGCCGGGAAGTGGGACGTGAGGGGCACGGGGGCGGCGACCGATTCCCCCGAATACACCCCGGAACTCTCGCTTAACGCGAGATAGCCGCCTATTCGTTATATCTTTGATCTTGCAGGTCAAGATTGCTTCGCAGGAGATTGACCGGAGTTGTCAGGTTTATGCGACCCTCTGGGAGCTTTCCTCGATGAACAGATGGAAGACGATCATCGTCGCGCTGGCGCGGATGCCGTACTACCGGGTCGTGGGGGAGATACCTCGCAAGCGGCACGTGCAGTTCCGGCGGCCCGACGGCGGGCTGTACGCCGAGGAGCTGA
>NZ_JBEXUE010000683.1:0-4176 GCF_040614275.1 Streptosporangium sp. NPDC006013 | reverse complement strand
GTCATCACCAACCATCACATCCTGCTCGACGGATGGTCCACCCCGCTGCTTGTCGCCGAACTGCTGGCGCTCTATCTCGGTGTGGTCTCCGGCCAGCCGGTGCCCGTGTCGTCGTGCTCGTCGCCGGGCCAGCCGTTCGCCGAATGCAGGAAGGGCAGCCGGTTTCTGGCCGCGTCGCTCACCTTGGTCCTCGCCACGCCGGTGGCCTTGGAGACCTTGGCGCCCATCAGGCCGGCCGTCTCCTGCACGGTGGGGTTGTCGAAGACCCGCTGGGCCATCCTCTTGATCTGCTCGTAACGCTCCCGACCGGCGCGGCTCCCCAGGATGTAGCCGGCCGCGAAGCCGATCCCGAACATCAACCGATAACGCATGTCCACCTCCACAAGCATGTTCCGCCGGTCCCTGTCCTGTGATCACCCGCGGATGGCCATTCGTCTCGCACCTACCCCGGACTATCGATGCGACACACACCCACGGAGTGCGCTAATCTATTCCTGCGCCGCGAGGAACCGGGGACACCCGGTCCGACCAGCGCAAAACGCAATCCCGTGTAGCTCAATCGGCAGAGCAGCCGGCTGTTAACCGGCAGGTTATAGGTTCGAGTCCTATCGCGGGAGCCAGCGTCAGAGCCCCGGAAGCCCGGCTTCCGGGGCTTTTGGCATCTCATGTCCCGGTTTGGTGGCCTGCTCATGCCTCGATTCAGCGGACAAACCACGGTGAATCACAGAAAATGAGTGAGGCCATGCCCGGTGTCGCCGCGATCGTGGCGAGTGAGCCGGTGCGCGGTCGCCGCGGACCAACAGTGATCGCAGCGGGGAAGGGCCGCCGCGTTCAGGGCACCACGCCGCCCGGAACGGCAGTCGTGCTCGTGAGCCACAATGGGTGGTTTTTCTGTGCTGACCTGGCGAAGGTCCCGGCGGCGTGCGCCGGATCCGTTCCACGAGGTTCCCAAGGTCCCCGAGATGCCTCCAGCCGACGTGATGGCGGCGGCCGAGGACTACCTGCGGCTGTTTCACGCGGAGAATCCCGGTGCGGGGGTCCTGCGGGAGCGCCTGCGCGAGGTCCGGCAGGAGATCGCCGACACGGGAACGTACACGCACACCAGTGGTGAGCTGGTCTTCGGCGCCAGGGTGGCCTGGCGCAACAGCGGCAGATGCATCGGGCGGCTGTACTGGCGCTCGCTGCGGGTGCGCGACCGGCGGCATGTCACCACGGCCGAGGGCGTCGCCGTCGAGTGCGTGAACCACCTGCGGGACGCGGCGCCCGCCCGCCGGATCCGCCCGACGATCACCGTGTTCCCCCAGGACCGGCCGGGGGCGCCGGGACCGCGGATCTGGAACGAGCAGCTCATCCGGTACGCCGGGTACGCGATGGCGGACGGTTCGGTCATCGGGGACCCCCGCTACGTCGGCTTCACCGCGATGCTGCGCGAGCTGGGCTGGCCCGGCGGCCCCGGAAGCCCCTTCGACGTCCTCCCGCTGGCGATCTCGGTCGGGAACGGGCCGCCGCTGCTGTCCACGATTCCCGGCGACGCCGTGCTGGAGGTCGCGCTCTCGCATCCCCACCACCCGTGGTTCGAGCAGCTGGGGCTGCGCTGGCACGCGGTACCGGTCATCTCGAACATGTGCCTGGAGATCGGCGGCGTCTGCTACCGGGCGGCGCCGTTCAACGGCTGGTACATGGGCACCGAGATCGGTGCCCGCAACCTGGCCGACGCCGACCGCTACGACCTGATGCCGTTGATCGCCCGGCGGCTGGGCCTGAACACCGGCACCGACCGCTCGCTCTGGCGGGACCAGGCGCTGGTGGAGCTGAACGTGGCGGTCCTGCACTCCTTCGAGCGGGCGGGGGTGACGATGACGGACCACCACACCGAGGCCAGGCACTTCCTGATCCACCTGGAGCGCGAGGAGCGGGCAGGACGGGTCTGCCCCGCGGACTGGACCTGGATCGTGCCGCCCATGTCGGCCTCGGCCACGCCGGTCTTCCACCGTTACTACGAGGACAGGCAGCTGTCGCCGAACTTCGTCCACCACGCCGACTCCCTGGAGCGCGCGCTCGGTCACCGGACTGCAACGGGAGGTTAATTCAGCGGAAACGTACCGGCGCTGCACTTGCAGTGACCCACCGAGTGGTGGGGCGCATCTAGGGTTCCGCCGCCGCCGACGCCGGGCGTCACGACCGTGAGGCCGTACGGCGACGGCGCGGGACTGGTCCGAGAGGTGCAGGCGGCCGCGTGGCCGTTCCACGGCGGGACAAAAGCCCGGGAGGCCGGCCGATCCCGGCTGTCCTCCAGCCGGGGTCCGAGCTGATCGGAGCTCCATGCACTGGCACCCGTCCGCTTCCGACCCCGCCCGCCAGGGCCCCTCCGGCGCGGCCCCCTCGGGCCCCGACCGGTACGGTCCCGAGGCCCGCTTCGCCGTCGACCGCGAGGCCGAGCTGCCCACCGCCAACTGGGAGCGCGAGGTCGCCTGGGCCCTGGAGGTGGGCCTGCAGGGCGCCGACTCCATCGTCGACCGGCGCATCCCGACCTTCTCCCGCGGAGAACTGCCGCACTTCGCCGGGATCAACACCTTCCTCAAGGCTCCGTACGTCGAGGACGTGCGGCGCTGCGGCGCGTACGACGTGGCGATCCTGGGCGCGCCGTTCGACGGCGGCACGACCTACCGCTCGGGCACCCGCTTCGGCCCGCAGGGCATCAGGAAGATCTCCGCCCTGTACGGCCCCTACAGCTTCGAGCTGGGGGTGGATCTGCGCGAGTCGATCACGATGGCCGACCTCGGGGACGTGTTCACCATCCCCGGCAACATCGAGAAGACCTTCGACCAGATCTCCAAGGCCGTCTCGCACGTCTACTCCAGCGGGGCGTTCCCGGTCGTGCTGGGAGGCGACCACTCCATCGGTTACCCGACCGTGCGCGGCGTGGCCGAACACCTGTCGGGCAACCTCGGGATCATCCACTTCGACCGGCACGTGGACACCCAGGAGACCGACCTCGACGAACGCATGCACACCACGCCGTGGTTCCACGCCACCGACATCCCCAACGTGCCGCCGCAGAACCTGGTGCAGATCGGCATCGGCGGGTGGCAGGCGCCCCGACCTGGGGTAAAGGTCGGTCGTGAGCGCGGCACCACGATCATGACGGTCACCGACTGCGTGGACATGGGCATCGAGGCGGCGGCCGAGCGCGCGCTGGAGGTCGCCTGGAAGGACGCCGAGGCCGTGTGGCTCTCCTTCGACGTCGACTGCCTGGACGCCGCGTTCGTCCCCGGCACCGGCTGGCCGGAACCCGGCGGCTTCCTGCCACGCGAGGTACTGAAGTTCATCCAGATCATCGCCGACGCGGCGCCGCTGGCCGGGATCGAGGTCGTGGAGTGCTCGCCACCCTACGACAACGCGGAGATCACCTCGCTGATCGCCACCCGCGTCATCTGCGACACCCTCGGCTGCCTGGTCCGTTCCGGGCACCTGCCCGCGAGGAAGGGAACCACGTGATGCTTCGCCGCCTGCTCGTCTCGCTCTGCCTGCTCGCCGCCTGCGCGGCGTGCGCGTCCGCCCCCGGCGGGTCCGCCGAGCCGGCCGCGTCCGGTGGGAAGAAGGTTCTCACCCTGGGCTTCTCCGCCTGGCCCGGCTGGTTCCCCTGGCAGGTCGCCCAGGAGAAGGGGCTGTTCGCCAAGAACGGCATCGAGGTCGAGCTGAAGTACTTCGACAGCTACACCGACAGCCTGACCGCGCTGGCCACCGGCAACGTCGACGCCAACAGCCAGACGCTCAACGACACCCTCGCCTCGGTGTCCGGCGGGGCGAAGCAGACGATCGTGCTGGTCAACGACAACTCCACCGGCAACGACCAGATCATCGCCAGGTCCGGCATCGCCACGGTGGCCGACCTGAAGGGCAGAACCGTCGCGGCCGAGCAGGGCACCGTCGACCACTACCTGCTGCTGCTCGCGCTGCGGAAGGCGGGACTGACCGAGAAGGACGTCACCTTCAAGCCGCTGCCGACGGACGCCGCCGCGGCTGCCTTCAAGGCGGGCCAGGTGGACGCGGTCGGCGTGTTCGCGCCCTTCACCACCACCGCCCTGGGGCTGCCGGGTTCCACGGCCGTCGCCACCTCCAGGGACTTCCCCGGCGCGATCCCCGACCACCTGGTGGTGGCCGCCTCGCTGGTCG